>NZ_JTEV01000001.1 GCF_000786105.1 Bdellovibrio sp. ArHS | reverse complement strand
CTCAAGCAAACAACTAGCTTACGCTGTGTTTGTTCGAATTTATTTTTGAAATTGTGAATATTAATTGCTTAATATTCTAAGAGCCCAAAAATCTATCATTCTAGCTATTCAGTTTTCAAAGAGCGAAATCTTACTCGTCATTAATGTTTCATAGCGACGAGGTAGACGGTTGTATCGAAACCTTGCGGCCTTGTCAACACCCTAAAATCATTTTTCAAAAAATATTTTTAAAAAAAGATTCGTGTTTCCTCGCTTTAAAAAGCATCTGACTAAAACAATGAATACAAATCAATGGTTTAGCCCGTTGCCCTGTTTGGATAATTCACAAACGATCAGTGAGGAGGCTCGGTTTATAGTTGGATTTACCGGCCCATGCAAGCTTTTTTAATGCCTATAATGACGGCATTGATACATCACATCTTGCTGATGCTTTCAGCAAAATCAACCCTTTTGCCCAAAAAACCACCTAAAACAGGGCTTTTTGCTCAAAATCTCCGCAGTGTAGAATCTAAGGTTCAAAAAATATTTTTACAAAAAAAATTCTTAATCCCGGAAGGCGGGTACTTAACACCGCCTGATACCCATTAGACTTTCACAGATGCCGGAACCAAAGAGGACCTCCGTGCGTCCTCTTCTGAAACTCCACCACTCACAACTTTTTCAAGTGTGTCCACATTCCTTAGAAGCGATTGCGACTGCGCTGACAATTCCTCGGCGGCGGCAGCGGCCTCTTCTGAGACTGCGGCATTTTGCTGTGTCGTTTGATCGAGTTGATTCATGGCCTTGCCAATTTGCGTGATGCCGTTCGACTGCTCTTCGCTCGCAGTGGCCATCTCTTTATTTAAATCAGCGACCTTCTTAACGGCGTTGACGATCTCACCAAGAACCACACCACCTTGATTGGCCTGCTCGCTGCCGATGAGGATGCGCTCAACGCTGCCATTGATGAGAGCGGTGATGCTCTTTGCCGAGTCCGCGCTTCTTTGCGCCAGGTTTCGTACAGCCTCTGCCACCACGGCAAAGCCTTTTCCCTGCTCGCCGGCGCGCGCGGCTTCTACAGAGGCGTTTAGCGCCAAAAGGTTCGTCTGAAAGGCAATGTCATCAATAACTGAGGTGATTTCGGCAATCTTTTTTGAGTCTAAAGAAATCTCATGGATACTTTGAATGAGCGTTTTGATTTCAGCTTCACCCTTGATAGCGACGTCTCTGGTGGAGAGTGCGAGAGCCGCGGCCTGTTTTGAGTTTTCGCTATTCACCTTCACCATGGCGGTGAGTTCTTCCATCGTGGAAACCGTTTCTTCGAGAGATGCGGCTTGCTCTGAAGACGCCTGCGCCAACGATTGCGAAGAATTTGAAATCTGCCCGGCCGCATCTTCAACTTGGCGAGCACCTTCGGACAACTCTTGCGAGACCCGCCGTATCGAATTAGTCAAGGACACAGCCACGAACATACCTACTAGAAGACCTCCCCCCACTCCGATTCCAATAGTTAACATCATTAAGAGACTACTTTCCGAAGTAGTCTCTCGGGAGTCCTTAACCCAGTTCGCACCATTGTTATTATGAAAGCTTATCAGAGAACTAAAGTTTTTTGTATAATCCTCCGCAGCTTCGGGACAGTCCTTAAAAAAAATTTGATTCATTGCTGCCAGATCCTGAGGCGTGCCAGATTGATGGAGCTGTAAAACGCGCGCCCCAAGAGCTTTGAAGGAATTCCAAGACGCATCAACTTTTTCCCACAACTCTACTTCGCCTTGCAGGAATGGCTCAGCAAGATAAGCCTTTTTATATTTTTCATAATCATCCATATCATTCTTAACTTGCCGAACGAATCCATCACTTTGGGATTTAGTCAGGCCTTGGAGACCTAAACTGCGCAGACCGATGCGCACATTACGAAAACTCAGAAACATTCCATCCGCGTTTTGAACATTGGGTAGAACTTTCTGTGTTACCTTTTCATAGGTAAAGGCAATTTTCTTAGAACTCCAGTAAGCAATTCCACCCACTCCTATGGAGACCGAAGCCTGAAAGGCGCAGAGTAGCAATAATTTCGTTTTTAGTGATAATGATAGTCCCATTCGCATTTCCTCCTACGTACTACATGCTACTTAGAAGATCGGGAACGAGGGGACTCTGCTTGATGGCGGGGAGCAATTGTCACCAAAACGTTAAATTTTTAACAGCCAGGGCCTCAATACCATGGCCGCTTGGAAGAATTGTGTTGGATTAAGACACGTAGAAATTCTATTGTGAGGAAGTTTCACCCGTCTTTGGAAAACGACTAAGAGCCGCGCAGTTCGAGAGGGGTTTTATTGATCTCTTGATATATTTGATCAATCACGCGTCTTTTTAAGGGAGAGTTCTTGGAAGTCTCGCGGTACAACTTCGTGATCTGCTGATGGATCTTCTTTTTTGTTTCCCCAGAGAATTGATGGTAAGCGCTTTTTAACACCAACATGGACGTTGCCCCGAGCATTTCGTTTTGCAGCTGAATCCGGTCGTTGGACGGCAAAAGCTCACTGCATAATAGTTCCGTCACACTGCCTTTACAGAAATCGATATATTCCTGCCACTTCCCTTGCGCGAAGTCGGCAATTTCAGATTTTGTTAAGAGCGCACTTTGTTCTAACTGCTGATTAATCAAAGATTGATAAACGACATCATGGGCTTTGTTTCTATTGAAACCTTTAACTTCTGGGCCTCCCATCAACCTTTGCAGGCAGGCGCCCGCTACGTACTTCGTCAATAGATCGTCACTATCTTTGTAGGTTTCCACCAAACATCGCAACGGCTGCTGCATGTCCGCTTTTAGCCTTTCGGCGGAGGTCGCTTTTTTTGCCAAAGACAAAATGCGGTCCTGATACAAGTAAAGATCCTGTGCTTCGGTAGTAACACAGGCTTCATTTGCGAACCCCGAAATTGTGAAAAACAGGACAAGTGAAAGAATAAAGGTCTTCATCCTTCTAGGCTAAGAGTTGTCGCCACTTTTTCCAAGAGAAAATGCGTGTGGAGTGACAGAAGCGCCTTCTGCGGCGTTTTCTTGACTAGACTTAGCACCCCAAGTATCAATGCACCATGGACAATCAAGAACTCAAAATAACCGACACCTTTGTTGGCGCAGGTAAAGAAGCCGTCAAAGGAGCCCTTTTAATTTGTCAATACGAAGGATTTCTGGAAGACGGGACGAAATTTGATTCTTCCTTCGACCATGGCCGCCCCTTTGAATTTGTCATTGGCGCAAAACGGGTCATTAAAGGTTGGGATATAGGACTCTTGGGAATGCGTGAGGGTGGAAAACGCACGCTGTTTGTACCTGCCCACCTAGGGTACGGGGATCGCAGCAAAGGCAAAATTCCGCCGAACTCAAATTTGATTTTTCACGTGGAGCTTCTGGAGGCTCGCCCTCGCGAGTAGATATTCCTATACTGATGGCAATCAGTGAGGTGTCTATGAATTCGCCCCAAAGCATGCATACTATTTCCATCAATCATTTTGGCGGACCTGAAGAGTTGCGACTTCAGGATCTTCCGATTCCCCGTCTTGCCAATGACGAAATTCTTATCCAGATTGCCTACGCGGGCGTCGGGCCCTGGGACCCTAAAGAACTGCATGGGGAATTCGAACAGTACAAATCAGAAGAGTCGCATTTTCCCTATATTCTAGGCTCAGAAGGTGCTGGAACGGTCGCGGCGATCGGCAGCGAGGTGAAGAGATTTAAAGTGGGCGATAAAGTTTACGCCTCTGGCTTTCTTAATCCTAAAGGTGGCTTCTATGCCGAGTATGCCGCCATTAATGAGAGCCTCGCGTTCCCTCTTCCGAAAAACCTTTCCTTCGAACAAGCTGCTGTCATGGCTGGCGTCGGTGTAACGGCCCTCCGGGGACTGCAGGACATTCTCAATATTCAACCCGGGCAAAGTATTCTTATTTTTGGTGCCAGTGGCGGCATTGGACATGTCGCCGTGCAATTGGCTAAACAGATGAAAGCAAAAGTGCTTGCGGTGGCCTCGGGTCAAGACGGTGTAGAACTTGCTAAAAATTTAGGGGCTGACGAGTCCTTGGATGGTCATGCGGAAAACCTTGTGGACCGGATAAAGGAAAAGGCCCCTCAAGGCGTGGATGCCATCCTTTTCACCGCAGGTGGAAAGGATGTGAATAAACTGTTTGTGTGTTTAAAACCCGACGGCATAGCTGCGGCCCCGAATGGCGTGGACATCCCCATGGCTTCCGTCCCTTTGGTTAAAACCTATGATGGTGATCCGGATGAGGACATTCTTCACCGATTCCATCGCATGATAGACACGGGCCGTTTTACAATCCATGTTGCGAAAATTTTTCCTCTGGAAAAAGCGGCCGAAGCACATCAGGCGTTGAGCGAACATCACTTGGGTAAACTAGCTCTGAAAATTCATTAACTAAAAAAGCACCTGTGGTAAAAACCGCAGGTGCTTTGCAGAAAATCACTTCAAAGAGTGCAACGCCAATTGGGCGGAATAAAGGGTGTTGAACTCGCGATTGATCTCAGCGTATCTCTTTTGCGCTTCGATATACTTCTCGGTTGCCTCCAGAACATCCGGCGAGTTTTTGACTCCACGCGAATACTCTTTTAACGTCGCATCCAAATAGGCTTGCGAAGCCTTGATGTTTTCCTCGGCATCATGAACGAAGGAATGCAGCGTTTTTAAACTATCCAAAATAGATTCTTGCTCTATTTCTGTCTGCTTAAACAGGTATTCCAGCTCTTTGGCCTTTGCCGCAGATTCTTTTTGCAAACTGCCGCGTTCCACGGAAGCATTGAGCGCTTTTCCTAAAGACCAGGACGCTTTGATACCGAAATAAGATTCCTTTCTTTCGGCTACTGAGACCGCGTCTTCTTCGCGTTGATTCGGTTCCGCATACCCCGCGTAAGCGTCAATGGATGGCAAATACCCAGACTTCAACTGCTTTTTACGTGCCTCAGTCAATTCAACTTCGACTCGCGCCTTGTTGACGCCGGGAATATCCGAAGTCTTCAACGGTTGAATGTTGATTTCCCAATCATGGACGTGATGAAAAGGCCCTTGCGGAAGCACACCCTCGTTTTTCCCTAAAGCCGCCCCCAGTTGTTTAGAAAGACTGCGTATCTCTTTCTCGATCAACGCGGCCTCTTGTTTGATGAGGGAGATCTTCATTTGAAACTCCAACCGATCTGTACTAGTAGCAATTCCAGAACTAATTCGGCGATTGGCTTCGGTTAAATTCTTCTGCGACAACTGCAAATGCGCCTCTAAAGATTTTTTTACTTCCAACTTAAAGACCAGCGTCCAATAAAGTTCATAGGCCTTTTGCAGCTCCGCTCTTAACGCCTCCGCAGCCTCTGCCGAGGCCGCCTTGGTCTCTAATTCGCGCACCCGCTCTTCACCAGAGTCTTCGCCGCCACGGAAAAGATTCATTTGCGCTTCCACTTTCCAAGCGGACTGCGTGTCGTTCAAATCGCTGCCTACTTTAAAGGTCTCTTGCGAGACTTCCGCGGCCACGTCCGGCAAAAAAGACCGAGTAAAAAAACCTTCTCGGTCTTTTTTGGCTTCCGTCTTTTGTTTCATGGCTTCAACAGCGGGATTTTTCGTTTTGACGAGTTCTTCAATTTTTTCGAAGGAAATCGTTTCTGCCGCTATGGATGGCACGCCAACTCCCAATGAGAGCGCTAAAACCAGATAAAATGTGAGATTCATATCGTCCTCTATTTTTTTGGTTCGACGTTGAACTTCAACGCGTCGTCGTGACCGGTAGCGGAATCAACGATCTGCACGGTCAGAGTGTAACGATGCGAACCCTTCGCATCGAAATGAGTCTCTAGCATATTTCCTTGCGCTTTGAATTCTAAAGACTCTTTCTTCTTATTACGGGGAAGCTCCGCTGTGAGTTTAATTTTAAAACGTGAGGCTTCGGCGGGCTTTAAATCCTTCGAGTACAGATAAATCTTGAGATCACTTCCTTTAGAAACCACTTCCACATGTGACTCTTCTAAAGACTTTATAACTCCCCCTTTGGGGGCTTGCACCGCCCCAGGGGCATCATGATCATGTCCTTCGTGAGAAAATGCGGGTAAAGACAAAGACAAAACAAGTGTTAAGATCCATTTTTTCATTTCTTTTTTCCTTTATAAAATTTCCGATTTATCTTCTTGAATATACTTTTCTGCCGATTTCCTTCCGAAACGGTAGAAAATCGTCGGAGTTAAAACGATGTCGATCATTGTTGCCGTCACGAGTCCTCCGACAATCACCACGGCTACGGGGTGCAGGATCTCACTGCCGGGCTGACCTTTCGCAAAAACCAAAGGCAGCAATGCCAATGAGGCCACAGAGGCTGTCATCATGACGGGCACTAGTCGCTCTTGAGAACCTCTGATAATCATTTCTTTGGAAAAGGCTTCGCCCTCATATTTCATCAAGTGCAGATAGTGCGAGATCATCATAATACCATTTCGCGAAGCCACTCCGCAAAGAGTGATGAAGCCGACAAGACTGGCCACGGTGATAATACGATCTGTAAAAAACAACAGGATGATTCCGCCGATGAATGCGAAGGGAATCGTTGTCATGATTTGCGCCGTGATCGTCTTGGATTTAAAGTGCGAGTACAGAACCAGAATGATTCCCACCAAAGAGATCAAACCAAAAAGAAGAATTTTTTGGGTGGCTTTTTGCTGGCTTTCAAATTGCCCGCCGTAAACCACATAGTATCCCTCGGGCATCTGAACTTTCTTTTCAACCCGGCTGCGAATTTCAGCGATCAAACTGCCCAGGTCGCGTTTGTTGGCATTCGCGGAAATCACAATACGGCGCTGGCTGTTTTCACGATTGATCTCGTTAGGTCCTGTGGATTCATACACGTCGGCCACCTGCTCTAACAAAACCTTTCTTCCGTCGGGCATTGTTTTGATTACCGTCTTTTGCATTTGCTCCATGGTTTGTTTTGAGCTGTCATCGAAACGATAGAACACATCATACACACGCGTGCCGTCCATGACTTGCGCTACCGACTCTCCGTTGAACGCTCCTTCAAGCAAGGACGTGATTTCTCCGGGACTCATGCCATAGCGGGCGGCCTCTTCACGCAGAACGTGAATTTTCACTTGAGGAATGAGGCCTTGACTTTCGATTCGCAAATCTACAAGTCCAGGCGTCCCTTCTAGAGCTTCTTTTAGCTCCGCTGCTTTTTCCCGCAACGTCGTGAGGTCAGGTCCAAAAATTTTGATCGCGATGGCGGCGTTCACCCCTGAGAGCATGTGATCGATAAGATGGCCAATCGGCTGTCCGATGTTCACCGCCAATCCGGGAAGTCCGTTGCTAAGGTTCTCGCGAATCTCGGCAATCACCACTTCCTTGGCGCGACCCTGAGCATGAAAATCCACATCCATTTCACTGACATTCACCCCCATGGCGTGTTCATCCAACTCGGCCCGCCCGGTGCGACGTGATACCGACTTAACCTCGGGCGTTTTCATAATGAGAGCTTCTGCTTTATTTCCGTATTCATTGGATTGCTGCAGACTGGTCCCCGGCGGCGCACTGACACTGATCATCGCCGTGCCTTCGTTAAACTGAGGTAAAAAATCCTTCCCCATGAAAGGCAGAAGGCTTATCGAGACCACAACCAAGGCTAAGGTTGCTCCCAGAACCAGGTTTGAGCGCGGAAGAGCCCACTCCAAAATCTGGCGGTCCCACTTCTTCAGCTTTTGCACAAAGCGCGTGTCCTGGTGCTCTTTCAGATGAACGGCCCCCAGGAAGTACGAAGCCAAAACCGGTGTCACGGTCAGTGAAACGATCAAAGAGGCCATCAGGGCCGTCAGATAAGCGATGGCCAAAGGCGTAAACAGACGCCCTTCTAGACCTGATAAGTTAAAGAGCGGCAGAAACACCATCACAATAATAATGGTCGCCAAAACAATAGAGTTTCGGACCTCTGAAGAGGCTTCATACACCACTTTAAGGGTGCCGCGGGGCTGAGCGAGCTTGGCATTTTCCCGCAGTCTGCGGAAAACATTTTCGACGTCGACGATGGAGTCATCCACCAGTTCACCGATCGCAATGGCTAAACCACCCAAGGTCATTGTATTCACC
Organism: Bdellovibrio sp. ArHS; assembly: GCF_000786105.1. NCBI lineage: Bacteria > Pseudomonadati > Bdellovibrionota > Bdellovibrionia > Bdellovibrionales > Pseudobdellovibrionaceae > Bdellovibrio > Bdellovibrio sp. ArHS. The sequence continues at coordinate 128,261 of NZ_JTEV01000001.1, read as the reverse complement.
GAAAGACCAAACCACTTGAAAACCAAAGCCGTCGTTAAGAACGACACGGGGATGGCCGTTAAGGTAATCAAGGACATACGTAAATTGGAAAGAAAAATAAACAGCACGACAAAAACCAAGATCGTGCCCCATTTCAACTTGCCTTGAATACCTTGAATTGAGGTCTCGATAAAACGAGCTTGTTTAAAGACATCGGTGTTGATCATCAAACCTTTAGGAAGTGAAGGTTTGATCTCTTCCATGGCTTTTTCAATGTTTCTGGTAATCTGAACCGTATCGGCCCCGGGCTGTTTCTGAACAGTCATGACCACGGATGGTTTTCCCATGAAGCTGCCTTCGCCCCGTTTTATTTTTGGAGCCTCAACAACCTCGCCAACATCTTTTACAAAAATCGGTCGACCGAAATGCAGGCCAATTTTTGTGTTTTTAATGTCATCCAGTGTTTCGACAACCCCGATATTTCGGACCAAAAACTCTTGCTGATCTTTTTCAAGAAAACCGCCCGTTGTATTCTGACTGATCTGAGCAAGTTCCTTGTCAATCTGCTCTAAACTAATCTGATAGGTATTAATTTTCTTTGCAGACAGCAGAATCTGGTATTGTTTAAGTCCGCCACCAATGGAAATAACTTGCGCCACTCCAGGAATCGTCATCAGACGAGGGCGGATCACCCACTCGGCGATATTGCGAACCTCCATGGGATTGAGAGAAGCGTCCTCCGAGTACAGAGCTATTTGCTGAATCTGTCCCATCAAAGAAGAAATCGGCCCCATTGTCGGCGAAATGTCTTTAGGGAGTTGTTCTTTGGCCAAAGCCAACTTTTCTTGCACCAGTTGGCGATTGCGATAAATGTCCGTACTCCATTCAAACTCAACATAGATCGCAGAAAGTCCAATACCGGATTGAGAACGAATTCGCTCTACCCCCGGAAGTCCATTCAGATAAGACTCGATAGGAAAAGTGACGCGGGTCTCGACCTCTTCAGGCGCCATACCATGAGCTTCAGTCATAATTGTTACGGTCGGCTTATTGATATCTGGAAAAACATCGATCGGGAGCTGACTCACGGTCAAGGCTCCATAGACAACGATCAGCGCTGTTGCCGCGACGACGAGCAACCGATGGTTCAAAGCGAACCTAATAATAGCGTTTAACATGCGATAACCTCAGTTTCGCGAAAGATTTTTAAATAAGATTCTGTGGGCAGTGTTTTAGGACTGGCTGCGCGGAGGTTGCCACGGCTTATCCAGTGGCAAAATAGAATGAAGCTGGGAATCTTTAAGGAAACCCAAATTGCTCGGAATCAATATTGCCGACATTTTCACTGACGCATCCGTTACTAGGACGGAACAGTGATGCATGTGACAATGACCAAAAAGACAAAAGCCCAAATCGCCACAATGCGAATCATCGGCGGGGTGGTCTTGTTCGTGAGTAAATCCATGAGCCACGCCGGCTGTGCTACCTGATTCCGTCGCTGTCACTTCGGTATGACAATGCGCCAGAGAAAGGTTCGCGAGAACGATCTGAAATGAAAAAAGCACGATTAAAACCAACAAAATCGGTTTTAAAAGAGGCTTCAGATCTGTGCGCAATGCGAAAAGCGGCATAATGACTCAACTTTACGCCTGTCAGATATCGGCGTCAAGAATTGTGGAGACCTTAACGCACAAGTCTCTTTTTGGGACTAACGGAAAGCCTGGCGACAAAATCAACTGGTTCGCAAAACTAAAAGCGGACACTTTAAATGTCCCAAAAGACTGTGGGTCGTCGACCCCCACAGAAGACGGTGCTTGATATCCCTCACCGGTGACGTTACAGCGGCGATCCAGATATTATTTTTTTCGGCGTAATTGACAATGGTATGAGCCACGCTTCGTTGCTCCTTCACGATGTCCATCGTGCATTCAATTCCGAAATTCTGCAGTTGCTGCGAGGTTTCTATTAACACACGGCGGGCCTTATCGAAGTTTGCAACCGGTCGCAATCGAGGACCTAAAAGTTTTCGTTTGCGCAAGACATGAAGCAGCTGAATTCGCGGCTGCAAAGGAGCCACGATTTTGGCGAAACGGCGCAGGGCCCTTAAACTGGGTGGTTCGGAAGCATCAACAGTCAGCAAGACTGTGGGCGGCCCGTTGAACTCTTCTTCAGGTGATACGCCGACATTGATCGCTAGCAAAGGAACGGGCGAAAGAAAAGAAGCGGTCGATGGCACGCCCCCCACGGCTCCGTGGGCAAGACTCTGATTGCTATCGACGCCTAAAATTAGAAAGTTAGTTCGTTTCTTAAAGATCCACTTCCCAATCGTGCGCACCACGTCTTCATCAGTCGAAGTGGGCGCTTCCAGAACCTGTATTTCCCGATAGGGAATTCTTTCGTGAAGCCCCGAAGCCAATGATTGTTTGATGTCTTTGATTATTTCACCTTGACGCTCGCGATAGACTTCTGAGGAAAAGGGGAAATAGCTTTTATGGACAACAGAAACAACACAAAGCTCATCCAACAACCCCTCGTTTTTAAGATGACGAAGTTGTTCACAGAAAGACTCCATAGAGGGACTTTCTCCGGCCATGGGGTTTAAGGCAATCATTCCACGTCTCATTCTTGAAGCATAACATGCTTTCGAGTCCGCCCTTTTTTTCATTCCATGTACATCAACAAAGACCAATGAACTATGACAAGAATGAAACCTGACTTTAAAACCCGAGATTAGAGATCATGACCTATGACTTGGTGGATCCTCTCTTTTTTCATCTATGCAATTCTTTCCCGCTGGATTATGCGCGCCCCGACCACAATCTGGAGAGGCCTTTTCGTTCTGCCGTTCCTTTTCACTTTCATCGAGGCGATCAGTTCTTTCTTAAATCAACAATGGCCCGAACATCGCGATGGTTTGAGCGACTTCTTCGCCTGCATCGTGATGGGCATTGGGATGTGCGTCAGTATTTATGCCGGAGCTTACTTTTCCAAGGATGATTCGAGAAGATTTTTTCCCATGCTTTTCTTCTTTACCGGAAGCATGTTGGGAATCTTATGGGTGGACAATATTTATCTGTTCTTTACTTTTTGGGAGGCCACCGCCCTTTGTTCCTTCCTTTTGATCGCTTTTCACTACGAGGACGCAGAGACCCGGAAGAGCGCACGTCAAGCCCTGATCGTGAATATGGCAGGCGGACTGTCACTTCTAACCGCTCTTCTTATTTTCAATCAGGTGACTGGAAGCACGTCCATGGATCAAATCATTCGTCATCAAGACACGCAACTCCAGAATAGTTCATTATTGATCTGGCTGATCGTGTTTGCGGCCATCACCAAGTCGGCCCAGTTTCCGTTTCATTTTTGGCTTCCCAACGCCATGAAAGCCCCCACCCCAGCGAGTTGCTTTTTACATTCGGCCACCATGGTAAAGCTGGGCGCCGTTTTGCTCGCGCGGTTTTCACCGCTGTTTCAGGAAGCCACTTTATGGATTGTTTTACTGGTCACCATCGGCGGCATCACCTCTTTGGGAGCCCTGATTATTTCGCTATTTAAAACGGACCTTAAACAACTTTTCGCCTGGACGACCGTGAGTGCACTCGGGTCTATATTTATTCTTCTGGGAATTCCGCATGAGTACTCGTGGAAATCTTTTGTGTCCTACATCTTTGCCCATAGCTGTTACAAAGCCAGTTTGTTTCTTTGCGTGGGTAACATCGATAAACAGATCGGCACTCGCAGTCTTTATAGCATCACTAATCTGATGCGGCGAATGCCCATCACCTCCTTGGCGATGGTTTTGTCATTAGGCTCGATGATAGGACTGCCCTTTACATTGGGTTTTCTGGGAAAAGAGTATTTGCTGACATCCGCTCTTCAGCTTAAAGGCGAAAACTCTTTGCTGTTAGCTGTGTTGGTCTGCACTGGGGCCCTTTCTATCGTGGTGGCCTATCGACTTTTAAAATTAATTCTGAAAAAGGATCCCCGTCCCAACAGAGGTTTGCGCGAGGCCAAATTTTCTATGTGGGCACCCGCTCTCGGCCTGGCGATGGCGGGATGGATTTCAAATTTTTTTCTAAAAGATTTTAATGACTATTTCTTGAAACCCATTGTGTCCTCTATTTTGCTAAAAAGAACCGATCTGGAACTTCAGGCTTGGACCGGTTTCAATATGGGCCTGGTCCTAAGTATCAGCTCGTTCTTATTGGCGGGATTCATTTCCTACTTTTTTATGAAACGTCTTTCACATATCGAAATCTGGCTGCGTTTTGATCAACAAAGAAAAGAAAAAAATGAAGTCTTACCCGTTCTGGCCAGTTGGGTGACGGCGATTTTCCAAAATGGAAAACTGAGCAGCTATCTGTTGTGGTTGTTTTTTCCCATTGGGATTTGGCTATTCTGGATGGCCCTGAATTTGGGAGCACCGTGGGGCTTTAACGGCCTCGATATTTCTTCGGGACCAGAACTTCTTGCGGTCGCCCTTCTTCTGGCAGGTTTGCTGGCAATTTTAAGAAGCCCGCAGGCTCTGGTACAGGTCATGGGATTGGGGTTGGTCGGATACGGAGTGGGACTTTTATTTCTTCTTTCAGAGGCCCCGGACCTGGCAATGACACAGATGACAGTCGAAACGGTGTCGCTGGTGATTTTAATCTATTTCATCATGCCGTTAAGATCGCGGTCAGTTCCTTTTACTACAGGATATCAAAGCCTAAGACTTTTGTTTACGGGTTTGTCTTTTGTGAGCATGCTTTGGCTGGTTTCAGTTCTGGAGAACGGCAAAGTGCCCTCGTTGGTATCACCATACTTTACGGAAAATGCCCTGCCCTTGGGCAAAGGTTTAAACATCGTTAACATCATCCTGGTCGACTTTAGGGCGCTGGATACCATGGGTGAAATTACCGTCTTAAGCATTGTTGCTTTGGGCTGTGTTTTTCTTTTTAGACGGCAGAAAAAATCCCCAAGTCGCTTTCACTTTTCACCGCTCATCCAGACATCGACCACATTTTTCATATTTCTTTTTGCGCTGGTTTCTTTATTTCTTCTACTGCGCGGTCATAACAACCCCGGCGGAGGTTTTGTCGGGGGTCTCATTCTGTCGATAGCTCTGATATTTCATGCTCTTGTTTTCGGTGAAGAATCCACGGCGACATTTCTTAGAGGCTCTTGCCAAAGATGGATTGTGGGCGGCTTACTTTTAAGCTTTTTCTCAGGCCTCACCCCGGTCATTGCGAAATCCCTGCCTCCGTTGACGGGCCTTTGGTGGCCAGGAACTCTTCCACTAGGTCTTCCGCTCATTTTTGATGTCGGGGTTTACTGCGTGATTGTCGGAGTCATGACCGCGATTGTTTTTAATATCAATGGAAGGACGTCATCGTGATTATTGCTCTTCTATTTGCCGCTAGTATGTGGCTTGTATTATCCAAAGACTGGCTTCGTCTAATCATAGGAATTTCTTTATTGGGTCACGCCACCAACTTGTATATTCTTAAAAGCGGGTCGCGCACTGATATCTTACCGCAGGCCTTAATACTCACAGCCATTGTTATTGGCTTGGCGATCCAAACAGTTCTTTTGGTGTTTGCCTATTTTGCACAGAGATCTGAGAAGCTGACTGACCTAGATGAAATGAAAGAGGACGAATGATAACGGTTCTTCCGGTAACGATTTCATTTCTCATGGCTTTAAGCACCCTGCTTTTGGGAAATGCCCTGAAGGCACAAAGACTGCTATCGTTCGCAGGTTCATTTATCAATCTCTGCGTCAGCATATCTATTCTTTGGAGTGTCTGGTCAACGGGACCAATACAACTGGCTTTTGGTAACTGGAGCCCGCCGTTTGGTATCGTCTTCAGAGTGGATCTATTCAGTGCCGCCCTGATCGTGGTTTCTTCATTAATTTACTTGTGCGGCGTTCTCGTCTCGATCGCCTATTGCAATCTGCGCGTTGAGAGCCGCGGATACTATCCGCTATTTCACTTTCTTATGTTGGGGATTCTGGGGGCATTCTCAACAGGAGATCTTTTTAATTTGTATGTCTGGTTTGAGATTCTTTTGATGTCTTCATTTTTTTTGGCGACGCTGCTGAAGTCCCCAAATGCCCGGTATGGTGGGTTCAAGTATGCTGTGCTGAGCGTGATTTCATCGTTCTTGTTTCTGGGAGCTGTCGCCCTTATCTATAGTGCTACAGGTACTTTAAATATTGAGCAATTAACGAAGATGCCGACACCATTTTCTGCTACATTCACTGTGGGGCTAGGCCTTTTGAGTTTTGCCTTTATGATTAAGGCGGGGCTTTTTCCGTTTTATTTTTGGCTTCCCGCCTCTTACCCCTACACGGTGACGCCAATGGCTGCGGTGTTTTCAGGACTCCTGACGAAGGTGGGATTGTACGGACTGGTCCGTCTTTTAGCTCCGCATCTTCCCGTCATCGACACCTCTTTAACATTTTTAATCCAAGCGGTAGCGTTGATCTCGATGCTTCTGGGGGCATTGGGCGCGATCTCTCAGGGTAATATGAAGAGCATCCTTTCCTTTCACATTATCTCTCAGGTGGGCTACATCGCCTTAGCCTTGGCTCTGGGGACCTCTTTAGGTTTGGCGGCCTGCATTTACTATCTTTTGCATCATATGGTTGTGAAGACCAATTTGTTTTTTATCGTCTCATATATTGAAGCGCGCGAGAAAAACAATCAGATTTCAAGAATAGGCGGTCTGTTACAAAGCGATCCCCTTTTAGCTCTCATGTTTGCCATTCCTGCACTTTCCTTGGCGGGCATTCCACCACTTTCGGGATTTTGGGCGAAAGTCTTCACCCTCAAAGCTCTTCTTGAAGCAAAAGAAGTCCTGGGCGTTCTGTTTAGCCTGAGCGTCAGTCTTCTAACTATGATGTCGATGTTGAAAATTTGGCTGGGCGTGTTTTTTAAACCTTCGCCACACTTTAGCCAATATCCAAAACCTCGTAGTTGGAAGTACTTCGTCGTGCCTCTTCTCATTCTGAATTTCTGGACCGTACTGATGGGGCTTTATGCCAATGAGGTATTTGTAGTCGCACAAAGTATTGCCGCCGAACTTCATCCTGAACGGAAGAATCCTTTATGAAAAAAATTAGAATCTCTATGGAAATTGCCATTTTTTTTGTACACGATTTTTTTATTGCAGTCCTTCATGTGGCGGCCGCTCTCTTTCGCTCAAATGAACATTTGCAACCGGTCATTGTGCGTATGCCGACTCGCCTGAAGAATCACCGGGCTCTGTGGATACTATCGTTCATAATTTCTCTGACACCGGGATCGCTGGTCGTGGACATCTCGCGGGACCAGGCGATTTTGTACATTCACTTCTTTCATGCCCCTCGACCCGAAGACGCACTCAAAACACTCAAAAGCCGTTATGAGGAACGACTTTTAGAACTGTTTCAACAAAGGAACTCATGATGATCACTGCTCTCTCGATCATTCTTTTCGCCGCATTAATTCTTGGTTGCCTGCGTTTGCTTTTAGGTCCCTCCCGAGCTGATCGAGCAATCGTTTTCGATCTGTTGACGGCAATTCTTATTGCCGTCACAGTAATTATCGCTATCGCGTTGGACGATGTCAGGGCCATGAGCTTGGTGATCGTTCTTTCAATTCTTTCTTTTATAGGCACGTCCCTTTTTGCCTACCATATCGAAAAGACCAAGGAGACCGAATGAACTTCCTTGCCGACTTTGTATTACTCTTAGGTGCCATCGCAATACTGTTAGCCGCCTTAGGAGCTATTAAATTTCCCGATACTTTAACCCGCATCGCTGCGATCACAAAGGCATCGACACTCGGTGCCGTCTGCTTCTGTTTGGGCGGTGCTTTGTATTTTTCTGAACTTGAAGTCGTATTGTTATTGCTAGCATCTTCACTCATCCTCGCACTGGGAATTCCGGTGAGTTCTCATCTGATCAGTCGCAGTCGAGTGCGTGAAGGCTCGAAAATTCATCCGCTTTTTTTACGTCGCAACGATCACGAAAAAGATTTTATCGAGAAGTAATATCTTAAAAACTCAACATGAAACACTTTAGAAAAGAAGAGAGAAACTCAGCTTTCATAAAGAGAAAACATCATTTATCCCCTAATCCCCGAGTGGATGAATCATGGGATCACCATAAAAATGTTCTCTGACTAGAACAATGACATGTAAGAAAATCACGACGTAGAAAAAGCACAACAAGTGCAATTTCATTTTATGAAATTACACGTTCGAGCAGACACACTCGAAAGCAATTCCTTAAGATAACAAACACTTAAATTCGTAAACAAACAATATCGTATTCACTCTGTAAAAACTGATATTGCGAATGAATATCGCACTAAAAAATTGCGCTCCCATCGTTTGATCGTGGGAGAACTAAGAATTTAAAAACATAGTTAAAAAGACTCTTTTAAAAAATCGCAAACTCGTTTACAAACAGCATCGATTGAAAACACATGAACGTCATCGGTACCTAGAGAGAATCCTTTGCCGTCTGCAACCACGGAGTTATTCATGACTAAGAACCTTTTGAAATTAACATTGGTGTCGCTCATTCTTGCGACAAGTGGCGCTCACGCTGACGAATTTGACGGCGGCAGCCCCGAGTATGATCCTCGTCCCAATCCCCATTATTCTGAAACCGAAATTCAAAGAAAAATTGAAAACGAAATGGCTGTTGCTTGCCGTGGCAATCTTTGTTCTATCGTAGGCACCGACAGCGCGGGTTCTGGCTGGACAGTCAGCTTCCAAGTTGGTTACGGCAACACTCCGAATGGTACTGGTAACAACTTCTACATCGGCGATAGCCAAAACGGCAATCAGAACAACAGTGACTACTACGCAGGTATCACTGTCACTTACAAAAATTATGTTTGTAATTCCACTTTGCGTGTAACACCTTCCGTGTATCGCTTCGTAAACACTTACATGTACAACATGGTTAACACCGACGGTTCTACTAAGCGTAACTTTTCTCCGGCGGATCAAACTGTGATTTTGTTCTACACGACAATGTTGAACAAAGTAGATAACTGCAAGCCAACGAACTAACAACCCAGCTACGCAACTTGAACGAGGACGCATGAAGAAACTTATTGCGCTTATCATACTGATTGGAACTTCTGCTCCGGCCCTCAGTCCGGCGCAGCAAATTCCGGCGCATCAGACCAGTCTTCTGAGTCCTTTGCCTTTTACCAACCGTGCACAATGCGCTCTGGATTCAGAGAAGCCCACGACTTCCATCTTCGTGATGATTGACGGCTATAATGCTGCGAAAGTGGCAAACTCTGTGGCTAAACTTTCCGGACAAGACACGGCGGCCTTTTCCGCCAAGGCGATGAAAGAGTTCCGACTCTCTGTTGCCTACATGACGTTAAATATTATGAACAAGATGGTGCGCGGCTACCTGCCGGTATTACCAGCCAACTTGAAGGCCGCTTCTCTTCCGAGATATCTTCAGGTTTCGCGTGCCTGCGAACAGTCCAAAGGGGCAGCCTGCACGGGTCTTCAAGACTATTTAAGCCAACTTTGGCAGAATGCTGGCAATCGCTCTGCCATCTTGTCGATGGATGGCTTCACCAGCGCGAACTTTCCTCTTCACTCATCTAAAGATCGCTTAGGTTGCTACTACGTTAAAAAGTTTTCAGCGCTGCAAGGGCACCTCCACAATGCGGAAGTGACGGCGGCAAATCTTCAAGACATTGCCTTGGCCTACATGAACGAGGCGGATTACATCACGAGTTGCTTTGACACCGATGATTCGCTAAGCAATCGTTTCGTCACCCTACAATTGGACTGGGCGACAAATCCGAAGTCTTTGGACATTCAGGGCTTCGACTTCTGGAACAGTTTAAAGATCTACATGTCCTGGGCGTGGAGACACACTAACGAGCTTGAGGTGATGAGTCCAACCTTTGGAAAGCTCTTTAAATCGATCGCCTTAGAAGAAGCCGTTCTTTATACGCCCAATGGCTGCCGCAGTATGACGGCACCGTCGTGCGACAACCAATATCTTTCTATCAACAGTCTGCGTGAGCTCGCCAAAGCCAGTGGCGGCAATAACAATGAATTTTTCGATACTGTTCCCGTAGGAACAGATGCTGAGCTCTTAGAAAAGGGAGTTCGCGGAGTGAATAATGACTTCTTAGGAACTCAATCCTTCGATAAGGCCGAAGAGTGGCTAGGAAGTTTTAGAAAAAACCTGATTCAGTCTCGCGGTATAATGAAAAATAAATACCAGTCCGCGATCACTCACTTAAATTTGCTTCAAGATCAGTTAGGCGTTCAAGGGCTCACGACCCTGGTTCAAACCGCAATACAAAATGAAGGCTCTTCCGACCAGGTCATGAATGAACTGTACTATATGTGTACTGAAATTCGTCTTGCTGGTGATGAAACGCTGGACTTTTTAAAGACGGACATCGAGCGCATTGCGCAGTTAAAAAACCTGACGCAAATGCCTTATTCTGAAAAACGGTCACTGCCAGAGCATGTAAACTTCTTCAAAGAAGTCTCATCACGCATCCTTCCACTATGCAACGAGCTAGAAAAAACCAACTTCTGGAATAAATCAGGCTATACCGTTAACAAGCAAGGCTTCGCCCCTTGGGCGAAGGACATGTTGCAAATCACTGGAAACGAAGAGTCTGGTGAGAAGTTTGTGCCGGCCACGTTTTCGGGAATGCCGCTTCTTTCCTGGAAGACTCAAACGGGGTCTTCCTCCGCAAATCAGGTTATTTGTTACAACTCTATCGACTGCACCCGTCTTTTGATCAAGAGCATGGTGGATCTTTATGCCGTATCCACGTATGCCGACGCTTTGATTCCTTTAGCGGGGAAATCCTCGGACCCCAATCTTTTCAACCCTTATTCAGAGTTGAAAACCTGCAAGATGTACGATCCCTGGTTTCAGACACAAAGAATGAATAAAGTGTTCATGGCCGATCTTGCCAACACCGCACTTTTCGGCTGGAACATTCTTCCGATTTACATCGACGTCAACTACAAAGCCCCGCGTGTGGCGTCCTTCAAACAGTTAGTTCAGGATGGCACCATCAAGTTTGACCCGCGTTTTGAGAAATCAAAGATCCAAACTTCCGTAGTTGCCGACTTCGGTCCTTTGGTCGGCGCCCCTTGTGCTGTTTCATTAAATAACAATGGTCTTCGGACCTTTAACTTCTACGCCTTTTCCGGCATCACTTTGAATTATTGTGATAGCAAACAGCAGACGGAAGTCATTTCGAACAATCCAAGCGATTTCGCCAATGGAAAAGAAAATGCCCGCTCATTCTGCGGCGGCTGCACGATGAACTTCATGGCCGTCGCCGGAGCATCGACATCTTCCTTCGGCGTGATCAATCCGGCGAAGTTCGTGGTCTATATTGTCCGAGCTTTTCAGAAGTTCTTCAACGCGAAGAAAGACAAAGTGAATATTCCCAAGTCTTGGAACGTGAACGCCGCTTACGCTGCTGAAGTCTATAAAAAATATGGACAGATCCCTTCCCACTGTGTGGAGCAATTAGGTAAAGGCCTGCGCTGCTTCAGCGACACTTGTGCGGCGAAAGCAGCGGCTATCTTTGAAGAGACATTTAATACAAGAGTGCATTCCGTCTATATCGTCGACGACAATCAAGAGCGCGGTTATATTTCTGACAGCTCCCCGCGCGAGGCGTGGATTCGCTCCGATCTATGTAAAGGCGATAGTATTGTACGCTTCACCTGCAACGAACGTAAGCTCGAGGATACGAAAGTTCACTCGATGCGCGGCTTTCATAAGTCCTGCCGTCAGGCGATTGGAGACCGCTCATGAAGATCGTACTCGCTCTTATTATTGCCATCCTCAGTACATCCGTAAGTCACGCGTGGTCCATGAGCTCTCAGGTAAGAGTCAGCCCCACAGGACAGTTTCAGGATAGTGTCACTCTCTACTGCCGTCCCGACGAGGCTCTTTGCAAAAACGTCTGCAATGATGCGAACTCTTGCTGGAAAGAGCAGGAAGTTTGCTTCAATTGCCTTGGGATGGCCAACAATGTCTTGCGCACGGTTTTCACCGAGTTGGAGCGTCTGTATAGAAACACAAGACAAGTCATTGAGGTGAAAGATGTTGAGAAAGTGTTCCGCAAAGACCATGTCTTCATCGCGGCACGAAGTATCTACAACTTCTACATGGATTTAAATAAGGATGAGGTTCAAACCTTGTTTCAAAGTCTTTGCCCGACCCACAGTGCGCAGCCTTTGGTAGTTCTGGGTAAGAACTCAAACAATGAACCGGTGCAGATCAAATACATCATTTGCGAAGGCAACGGACAGTATAACCAGGACATGTATGTTCTGGAATATGCGCCTCAGACTCAAATTGGAAACGGAAACTTAAAATTAAACAATAAACCTTAACGGTACGTTAGCTCAAAAGGAGAAATTATGACTAACTTTATGAAACTTGCTGCAGCGGCAATGCTTTTTATCGCTGCTCAAAATGCGAACGCAATCTCTTTGCGTTTCAAATTCAAAACTTTCAGCTCTGGCCCAGACATCTATGCGTGTAACGCAGGTCTTCGCCACCAAGCTTCTCAACACAAAGTGTGCTACTTCGAAGACACAACGACGGCTTGTACTCCACAAGAGTGTAACGGTACGACTTGTAACACTCGTTGCGTTTGTACTAACGACAATGGTGGTGAGTACCTTATGGATTACATGAAAGGTTCATACAGCACTTGGAACCAATCTACTGTTGCTTGGAACCAAACTTGGACTTCAACAACAGCTCAAGCAGGTCAAGGTACCTACAACACACTTGTTCCTCATGCTGACGCTTTCAAAAACAGAATTAAAGAGTTGAGCTTCAATCTTGGTTCTGAACTTTACGGCGCTGAGTACTTCGTAGACGTGTGCTATCGTGGCCCACAAATTGAGTACTTCGAAGACGGTGTTACTGCAAACTGGGGCCTTCAAGCTCAAGCAACGGCTACTGACTTCATCGCAAACGCAGTTAATGGCGGCGACAACACTCAAGACGGTTTGACTATGAACCCAACTGGCATCAAGTACACAACTTTGGCTGGTTTGAAAGTTCAAGCGATCACAGTGTGTGACCTTCAAGGTATGGGTCAAATCCAGAAGTCTCGCAACAATTCAGGTTCTTACAACACGCTTGATAATGAAGCGACATTCTCTAACTGGAATTCTCCACTTCAAGCATCTGGCGACTTCTACACTAAATCAAATCAAGTTCAAATCAACTCAGTTGCTAACTTGATCAATGCGACTATCGATAGCAGCACAAAAGCTCCTCGCTTCTGCCGCATTCGTTACATCTTCTCTGAAACTGACGGCGCTGCAGGTTCACAAGTTTTGAACAAAAACTTGAGAAAATGGCAACGTCACGGTGCAGAGCTTTGCACATACACTAAAATTGAAGAATCTCTTTAATTTTAGTTTTTAGGATCTTCGTGGAGAGCCTGCCTGGGCTCTCCTTTGAAAAGGAAGAAGGAATATGAAATCGTTAAATACCAAATCGATCTTTCTTTTAGGAGCTTTCCTACTTATGGCGGGCGAGGCGATCGCCTGCCGTACGACGCGTGACTTGAAACACAGTTTCGTTATCGACTTTGCCCAAACACCCGCTATTCGCCCCTATGGCGACGGCAGCAATTCGACAATTCTTCCCCAAATGGTCGAAAAGTGCACCGAGAGTGCCGGAAAATTTCTGATGCTGAGCAAGGGCATTTTCATGCCGACTCAAGTATCCGACGTTGCAGATATTTTTCTTGATGGAGATATTCCCAAGCCAAACCTTTGCCGTATAGACAGCCCCGTCTTTGCAAAGGGTGTGGATTTCGATCAAAAGAAATCTCTGGTTCTGCGCCAACAGAACTTTCTTAAACAATGTACCTATATTTCTGTCGCGGAATTAAATGGCCGCCCGCTTCGCTATAAGTTTGAACAGCCGCGCTGTAAAGTGAGCAACCAAGGCCCTAGCATCGTGCAACTTGAAGGAGACTACTGCTTCTTAAACATCAATCCAAGCTACAACTTGGCCATCTCACTGGGCGTGAAACCCGAATGCCTTCACATTGAGAAAATGCAGGAGTTGGGTCTTGAGTTCGGAGACATCGAAGCAGCCTTGAATACTTATGTTACGGGTGATGATACGGGCTTATCCACAGAAGTGGATCCGATCGGCTCGTCCCGCTATCGATATACTTTCCAAGCGCAAGAATCGATGTTGAAACTGAGCGAAGACTTGGGACCTGATGCTCCCCGTTTTCCTGATACTTATAATGTCGAACTGAATATGGGCGACCTGCAATTTTCGCCAGCAGGTGAGCAGCGTTTAGACCTGAACATGTATATTTCCGTCGACAACTTTCACAAATCTGTGTGCAAAGATGGTCTTTGTGTCAATCCATCGAATTACAATGTTCCCGTTGCCGCCGAGGTCGAGATCTTTAAAGTGGAATCATCCGGCAAACTTAGTTTTGTCGATGGCTGGTCCACCGGCGGAATCGCTCAAGGAAGCTGGCAGGGGCTTTTACGCTTGCCTCAACAATCCATTGATGGTGCTAGTTTTGAAAAAGGTCAGGCTTATAAAGTGGTCGTGACGATGATTGATCCCTTTGAAGATTTCTATATCTTCTTGAACCGCGCCGAACAACTTCTAGTGGATTTAAAGGGCGCCAATGGCGTGGCTGGTTTGGATTCAATTCCTGCTCTAAACTCTTTGCATCTGCTCCCTCACCTGCCAAATTTATTGGGACTGCCGAATATCACTTCCAATGACATTAACGGAGATCTGGCAACATCCCTGGCCTTCTTTAAACAGCTAGGCGCGACTCGCTTGTGGCCGACTTTTTACGGAAATCTATGCGACCCGACGCATGGACAGTGTTTCCAGGCCAGCAAACAGAAATTCTGGAATCGTTTTACGACAACATTCACTGTCGGAGATCTTGATGAGCAGGGAACGTTCAAGCTTGAGAACATCCGTGTGGTGAAAGAGTCTCCGAACAAAGTGATCATGGATAAAAAAATTAAAAACCTTCCGCGGTACACTTGTGAGCCTTTCTAAAATGAAACCATTTCTAATAAGCTTCATTTTGATCTTTTCAGCCTCTTCGGTTTTCGCTCAGCAAGCCGGTGTGAATGCGGCTTCAACATCTGAAGACATCTACGCATGCAATCTGAGTTTGAATGCCGTTCCCACCGATAATCCGGTCGGAAAAATCATGGGCTCTTTGATCTGGGAAGATCTGACAGTTTCGGAAAACTCTATCAATAGAACGCGTTCCGGTGGCTATGTTCTTAGTGACGAAACTTCGGCCATTTTTGATTCCTCAGGCCAATGGAATGCGGCCATTAATAATTTGAAGCTTTCTTTTTCAACCGAGCAGATGGGCGTAGGTTACAACGTCCACGTCTGTTATGTCGGTCCGACAGAAAAGAAAAACGGTCGCAACGATCAATCTGAACAGGTCTACACAATCGCCAACTCGGTCTATCACTCGTTGCAGGATTATGCGAAGTTTGCGCAACTTTACTATCGGACGATCACACGCTGTGACTTGCGCGGTTTGGGCTCGCAGTCTTCGGCTCGTCCAAAAAACCAACGTCGCCCCTCTGGCGAAATGGAAGTTGACTACACCTACGCCTCCAATTGGGCGGCCTTTGATGGCTCTTACAAGGAAACCATCGCGGTTTTAAATAGCAATCGCCCCAAGAATACGCCGCGCTTCTGTGAAGTGATTTTTCAATTTAAAGAAGGTAGCACGGAAGCTCGTCCTAATGATCTTAAGTACACCGAAGTCAATCTTGGTGTCGACGTTTACTAGAAGGTGGCTTCGTTGCGCACTCTTTTAAGCCTGTTCTTTCTAATAACGACAAGCATGGCCCACGCCAAAGTGTGGCAGGCCGTGAATGCGTGGGATGAACACTACGAGAGCCTTTATTCTGAATGGGTGCAGGAAAATTATAAGTATAATATTTTCTCCAACCCTTCCAGCCCCTGGTATGGCATCGCCACGGACTGCGCTGATGCCGTTTATGCGGTTCGTATTATCTTCGCTTACGAAAACGCCCTCCCCGTTGCGTTCACCAACATTGAAAACATGCGTCCCACCCTGACAAACACAATGTCGAACTGGGATCACTTGCCGGAAAAGCAACGCCTGCGTGCCTTCATCAACCAGGTGTCCTATCTGACGAGTACAAAAACTTTGGGCTATGACACTTATCCGATTAAAATCGATCGTACGATCTTTCGCCCGGGTGTCATTTTTCTAAATCCCGCTTTGACCCGCGAAGAAGAAAACATCGTTGGTACCCGAGGGGGGCACGCGGAAATCGTGACGGAAATTGAAGAGAACGGATATATTCGTACACTTTATTCGACAACACCCATGAAAGTCCGAGATCTTATCACCACTCGCAATCCCTACTCGTGGCCCCTGAGTCGCCTGGGTGGATATCGCGCCTGGAAAACCGCAGCCCCCAAACCCTTTATAAGCAATGAGCAGTTTTCTATGGCGGATTGGCGCGAGAATGTGGCGCCGACGCGCAAGCAGATTTACCAGTGGCATGAAAGCATTCGTAAAATCTTACGCGTAAGACCGCCCACTGTGGATGAACGCATTGATGTTGTCGTGGAAAGTATCTGCAATCTTTGGCAAGGTCGTGTTCTGGCCGTCAGCGCCGCTTGGGACAGCATTCAAAATAATGGAGGCCGTTGTCTTTCAGCGAGCCTCATGGATGAACACTCGACTCATAAACGAGATGCCCGCCTGCGCGAGGCCTATGGTCAATTGAACGATCTGACTTACTGGAAGAAACAAAACTATCCCGCTGATGAAAATACAGATGGTTCAATCCGAGATGCCAAAGAGGTTTTGCGACGTTGCCAGGTAATAACCGGAGTCGCAAACACAGATGCCTGGGAACTGTTTCTCAAGATGATTGATGGCCACTTAAGTCCCGATGCTGCTTGGCACCCGGCCGTCCGTTGGGGAGAGACCTCCCCGCAAAGAGGTGTTCGATGTCGCTAATTTCTGCTTTAACAATGACCTGCCTGGTTTATGGACCCGCCGAGACGAGTGAGAACCTAAACCTTTACAAAATACTTCAGCCCCTGCAAATCAGTGAGGGCACTCTTCGCACGACGTCTTTGAATCAAAATTCTGAAGTAGAGCACTTGGAATTTAAAATTATTCAAGACAACTCCGAGGCCTGCCCTGGCGCCGTGGTCGCGAAGGACCGCAAAGGCCACTTGGCCGCGCTGAAAGGACTTTACACAGGTCCGGCAGGATACACCAAAGGAGCTCTTCTTTTTGAAGATAAGGATGGCGTTGTTTTTCGTGCTCTTATTGCTTGCCCGGAAGTTACTTTAAATCCCACCTGCGAGACAACGTGGGAGCCCGTCGAAGGCTGGGAAGTCCTCTGACAGAAAGAACTTCCCAGTAAGAATTATTTTTTAGCGCGCTTTTGAATTTGCTCAGGACCAATCAGAATCAGATCCTCTTTCAATGGAAATTCCGAACCGATATAATCACGCTTTTTTGCACTGAACGTTGCAAAATCTACGTTCATCTCTGTTGCACGATACAGCTCTTCCGGAGTCGTGACATTCGGGCCTACGCCGGGCTCTTTGATGATCGTCACTTCAAAGGTATCTGTATCATCATCATAGTGAGAGATCTCAATCTCAGTCCCCTTCATGATTTTTAAAGCTTCCAACTCGGCTTGCGAAGGGCTGCGATTTTCTTTGGCTTCTTTTTTGGGCGCTGCCACTTCTTTGGTGGGAGCTTTATCCACAGCCAGAGCAAATGCTGAAATCAAAAGTGTTAGAACTATAGCAGTGAAAGACTTCATTATTTTGCTCCTTGTTTCTTAGTTGAAGAACCCTTTGTCGATCCGCCCGTGGCCGATTTTGTCGAGTACTTGCTATTACCGCCATACTTCGATGACGAAACTCCATTGGCACGAGCTGCGGCGACGGCAGCGGCTTCGGGTTCACAGGAAGCCGGGCGCTCCATACCAGAGTTGTCACTACATTTGGAAGCACGGGCGCCACCAAAGTAATTATAAACTAACGATCCGATTCCGAGAGTTTTCATAACGGTCGACAAATCTTCATAGTTTACTCCGGTGCAACCCCACGTATTGGAGGTTCCTGCTGGGCTTGTACCGTGAATCACAACACCCCGCTGCCCCAGACTGTCTTGCCCCGAAAGACCCGCCATTCCCAAAGAATTGGAACTATTATAGCGTGCCCCATTGTGAACCGCGGTCAAGTGAAATCCTGGCGGTGTTTTACGCGAGTTCTCAGTACTGCAGGCCTCAAGACGGCCGCTGCGGTCTGCACCAACCCCCCAACTGATCGGAAAGCCTTTTACACAGTTCCCTTCCTGATCAAATATGTACATGGTCGGTTTGCCATCGCCGGAATAGTCGTTGATGGCGATCATTTTACCTGGGGATAACCGTGCATAAGAACAGGTCTGCGTGAATTTCTTTGCTTCCGCAAACGCCGATTTTACTTGCGAAGGAACAGAGCCACACCCGCCTCCCGCACTAGAATATGAGGGCGATGAGGAATACGACGAGTAATAAGTGTCTCGCGCACTGTTTGAATTAATATCATTGCTTTCTATGATTTTTGAGGGACGACCGAACAAGGCGGCTGCTTGGGTTTGTGAATAACCGAGTAGCAACGCCGACAGAACAATAAGATAACGCGCCATGATTCTCTCTTTGTTAAAGTGGACCCGAATAAGATTTAGATTCTTAAATTCTAACGAAGAAACACATAAGGTCAACTTACGAGGGTTTGAAGGCTGCAATCTCGAAAAGAGATTTTTTTGATAATACTAGTGTATCGTCAGAAAAACCGCTCTGAAAGGCACTTTATTTTGTTATCATTGCCGGCCTGGCCTTTTATTAAATTTTTCAACTTCTTTCATTTTCTTCACTAGGTCGTCTCAAATTAAGTCATGGAAAAAGGGACCGCCCTTGGATTGTAACAATAATCTATACCTTTCAACGGGGATCAACCGGCCGCCCGCGAGGACATTATTTTTTGAATCATGATCCAGCACATGGTCTTCCACCCATCGACAATGTTACTTTGGACTTGCGTCGCCAACCAGAGGGCGACTGCGGACGCAGCATTTGCTTCGCACGATTTTTTTGTGCAACAATGATTTAAAGAGGAAACACATGAAAAAGAATATTCATCCCGTTGAAAGAATTATTCGCATCGTCCTTGGCGCTGCTTTGACTTCCTTGGCCTTTTGGGGACCCGCAAACCCGTGGTTCTTATTAGGACTAGTTCCCCTTATCACTGGTCTTTTAGGGTGGTGCCCACCTTATGCGTTGTTGGGTATTAACACGTGCAGATTGGGAAAAAAGGGATAAGATCGACTGCTACCAGCAAAGGCTTTGCAATCTCTGAGCGAACACATTCCCTATCGTTTTTTTAATCCTTGAAACTACAAAAAAAAGCAGCTTGTAAGGTGATACGGTTTTAAAGTATCACCTTCTCGGTTTGCTCGGCGAAGATCTTCTTCTATTGTGTCTCTTCTTCGACTTCGGGCAAATAAAAACTCTTTCAAGGAATAGGCTCGATGTTTAAAAAGCTAAGTCCACAAATTTTCGTAATCGCCTTAAGCGCCCTTCTTCCTTTCAATAATAGCTTTGGCGCGGTCTTTGGTCCTCCCTTTCATTTTAAAGACGGTCAGTCGCACGAACGAAAAGACATCAAGAAAAAAATCAAATCCTTCCGCGTGCAGACGTCGCGCAATCCACTTCCTTCGCTGGTCTATGTTGAAACAAGTGATGTGAAGCTTGTGATGTTCACGGAAATAGCGGAAATGCTGGAACGAACGACACAGCCTGATTGGTCTGTCGTTCCCTCGCCTTACGAAAGAAGTTGCCAGGCGCATCTTCAAAAAAATCACTTTGCTGTTCCGGCTTTGGCGTCCTTTGAACCTCGCTGCGTGAATATTAACAGTCAGTTGGCAGCCTTCTTTTCTTCAGAAAGTCTGAAAAGTTGCCGCTACACTTATTTGCCGGAAGCTTTCGTCGAAGAGCGCGCGCCTGGGTCCGTTCGCGAGGAAGACCTTGAAAATCTAGAAGGTCTTTTGGCAGTTCCGCTGGAGGCTCTTCGTAGAATCCCGTCGCCGACCAATCTAATGACCCCAGAACAGAAAAATCAACTTCGTGAAATTATCGTTAAAGTACGAGCCCAAAAGTTACGAGGCCTTGTGGCTGCCGAAAGAACTCGCTTAGAGGGCGTGCTGTCATCTCTTGAAATGACCGACGGATGTTATGCAGAGGATGATAGAAAACTTATTTACACAAAGATCCACGACCTTTATCAGGAAGTGACTCAAGCAGGAAATTATATTCAAAACCTCGAGACCCAAGGACAAGCACAAGCCCTTGCGGACTCGCAAAGAATAAGAAATGCTGGCAAACAACGAGCTACGCTTCCATTTCCTACACTGACGGACAAGGATCGTCAGTTTATCTCGATGTATCTGGGTGGCATTTACTGGCGCATGCGTGGCGGCGGTTTGGTTTCCGAGCCGCAAGGCACTCAAAAAACTCGTTATTGGTACAATTATCTACCGATGAAAATGATCGGCTACATCAATGGCGGCTCTGACGGAGAAGAGGCCGGTCAACTGATGTTCCTGCAAATCTTCCAAGGCTGGGGTGAGTGGATGGACATGGGCCGCACGGCCGGAGGAAATGATGCTTACTACGACCTTACCTATATGACTGATCGAGGCGTCGATCAGGTAAAACCTCTGATGAGTTCGCTCGCGCTAAAAGGCTATGAATCGGCCGATCTTGCCATTGGTGGAATGCAGATGGGTGTTTGTTATTATTTCGCTTGGGATCGCCTTCCCCGATTCCTTTTAGGTGCCGATCTTACGGCTCCTTACGCCGGGTTTATTGATGGCCCTACAGCAGTGGGCGAACTTTGCACGGGAGCTTCCATCTCTTTAGGTCTGAGCAAAACCCTTCTTAATGGAAAATAGCAGGCGCGACCAGCCCTGCTATTTTCTTCATTTTGAAACACCAGGGACCTTTTGCCTGTTTCAAAATAAACAAATAGTAAATTATTTTAAGTTTAAACAGCTTTTTGATTAAGTTCGTAAGCGGGTTCTCCGAAACATCTCCTGGTGTTTACCAAGACATTAAAGGAGAACGAATGAGACTCTCGATTTTTTGCACGATGTTCGCGTTAGTTGTTGGAGGTCTGAGTCATGAGGCCTACGCCCATGGCTCTTCCGCTAGCTTTGATCTAGTCCCTTTTAAAACCATCGCTCTATCCAGCGCCCCCAGTATCACAATTCCTATTTACAAGAGTTCAGGGCATCACGGTCCTGCGATTCTTTTGGTGCACGGCAATTCTTCTTCCAGTCGATCTTATGTGAAGCAGATCTTGGGTTCCTTGGGTGTTCATCGAAAGATTTTTGCTTTGGATTTACCTGGGTATGGCCAATCCGGAAAAATGCCTGTTCACCTTCCCTTGCCCGTCGATGCTCAAGGTTTACCCCTTGGATTTCCTCAATACCAAAGTGGTCTTGTCGAGGCGATCAGTTTGGTGGCCAACGACGCGGCTGTTAACGCCGAGGTCGTCGTGGGCTGGAGCTTGGGAGGAGATTTAACGCTTCTGACACAAGGCTTGGGACTTCTTCCCAATGTGAAAGGCATCATGATGTTTGGAACGGCTCCGGCGGGGGCGCAATCCCCTGCGGGCATTCAACCCTTTAAAGAACCTAACATTCCCGGTCTGCCATTCACGCTGGGAATCCTTCCCTCTTTCGGTTTCGCTTTCCAAATGAACCCTGCGGCTCTTTATGGCTTTGATTTGGGTGCAAGCTTCTTGGACCCCGTGCCCGCTTATGCACCCGCGCCTATTAATCAAGCGCCGAATGTTGGTACGGCTTATGTCAGAGCTTTCTTTAAAGAGAGCACTCGCTTGAGCGGTCAAGTTCCTTGGATCTTCTATGAAGATGGAATGTATCGTGCCGACGCGCGAGCTCGTGCTTCTTTGGGTGCTATTGTTTTGGGATTTGCTCCCCAAGGGCCCATCGCCTTCCCTGATGAGATTCAAGTTCTTCAGAATCTGGCGGGCTCACCTGCGACCAGCGCGGACGATATCAAGATTGCTGTCCTGCATGGAGAAGAAGATGCCTTCGTCAATTTGGACTATTTAAAGGCGTTAAAAACGAACGGACTTTTGCCAACACTGTGGAAAAATAAAATCCATGTGATCAAAGATGCGGGACATGCGCCTCATTTTGAAAGACCGGCAAAGTTTAATCATCTGTTGGATGGGTTTGTTCGGGATTTGTGAGATTGCAGAGGGATCTTAGGCGGTCCTCTGGCGGTCAGGTTGGAACGCTGCTGATTCGAATGATTAAGAAAAAACCCCGTAGTTATTTTTAATTACGGGGCTTCGTTTTACTATAGTTTGTAACAACTATTTAACTAGGCAGTCTTTGGAAATTAACAGAGGACCTTCCATCGAAATATCGATGGAGGAAATAGATCCTTCTGCCATCGCGACGCCAGGTTTTATATCCTGCAAACTTTTAAGATCCGCAGTGATGGTTACGCTTTGCTCTTTAGATACGCCACCGGTGGCGCTAAACGCAGAAATGGAAGAAACAACTTGAAGTTTGTCTTTGATAATCTTTAAAGAAGATTTTTTTGTTGGACTAAGTTCTACTGATAAAACTTTATTTCCTGCAACTTCAGAAACCAAGGTCGATTCTGAAGTCGCCCCATTGGCATAAGTATATTGTGTAAAACTTAACTTGAAGGGGCCATTTAAATAAACGACAGAACATTTTTTAACCGGTGACGCCGCCAACGAGTTTAAAGACATCAGTCCAATACTTGCGATTGTTAATAAAGCCTTTACTGCTTTCATTTATTATTCCTTTTCATTAATTTGGTAGTTCCAAAATATTATAAGAACGTGGGAACAGCATTTCGAGGTAAGGCTATAGTTTAGAGAAGCAACGCAACACAATGCCTTCGCGTGAAAGTACTCGTTATAGCGCTCGTTTTCGCGATAGAGCGACGGTGTTTTTACGTGATTGGGAACTTTCTACTTGGGGATGGGGAATCCTGGGGCTGTGGGATGTTGTTGGATGTTTGTGGTTGAAGTGATGATTTTGGTTGGTTTGGTTGTTTGGGGTAAGACAGGAAAAATGGGGTGAATATCGACGCCATTCTGATTTTCAATCAGTTAGGCCTGCCTCCCTACGACTGAAAAAAAATGCGCCTTTTCGACGCCCAGTCTTTCACGAAAAAGCTCTAATTATATCCTCTGCATAAGATTCTTTGTTTTTATTAGACCAAACAAATTTCAATATACTACTATTATAACATGTTCAATGTAATACAAGCCTCAAGTCAAATTAGAGCCGAAGTCGAAAAACTTAAAATATTTCTTCATCTGATGTTTATTGAGTTTTGCACCCAAAAATGGGGGAAAGCAGCTATTCTTGCGGGTATCACCCTACTCGTAGCAGAAAATAAGAATTGGCTCTTAGAACTTGCTAACAATAATAGATTCATCTTTCTATTTCTTTTCTTTGTTCTTTACTGGCTTCGTTTCTATCTCGCAGAACTTATTCCAAAAAGCTCAGCTCAAGAAACAACTCTGCACCACACGAATCTAAAAAAGATAAAGGAAGATACTAAGATTGCAGTCACGCTTTATGAAGATGCACAGATGCTCGGAGGAGGCTTCAGAGTTCATTGGTCATTTGTACACCGTCTAAGGGCCATACCACTCGTAATTTTACAATCATATACCTTAAGCGAGCAATTTAGAAATCGCACACCTCAGTTAGAACTTAAATATGAGCCTCATGAAGGATCTAAAAGTAAGCTTGAATTTTCACTACACTTCAATATTGCCGGATTTGGCGGAAAGAGTTATCAAGCGCTGACCCTTGAAGACGTATTTGATTCCCTAGATTTGTCAGTCGACGCCAGACCATTCTCTCCTGAAAGCTTTTATGGCAGAACGATTCACATCTTCTCTGTCAAAGCGAAACAGCACAAATATCTTAAGATACTTTGTTAATCTGAGCTTAACGAGACTGCGTATTTAAAGAGCACATTTCCTCCTCAATAATGGCAGTGATCACCCAATCAAGACCATACTCACACCCATGGCCCGGCACTAATCTCATAAGATCATCCGAATGACATGACTTATCGACACCAGATGGAGCTTGCTGATAGCAAGAGTAGCAGAATGGAATTGTACGCTTAAGGGCGAAATTTCTAAGTTGTTGTTTCATTTCTGAGTTCATATTGCCTCCTGTTTTGTTATTTTCCCTGTTTCGAGGTTCCTTCACCAAAGGCTCAGGAACCTTGAAAAGGGAAAAGCGAACGCAGGCAGAGACCCCCGCCCCGACTCAGCCCAAGCGGCAGAGCGAATGACAGGCGCTGCAAGCCCTGGCGTGAAGCCTGCAAAGCGAAGACTGTGTACGGCGGCGATTCAGGGGCCACAACGGAGCATGCGGTATAAAAACAGGAGCGCGGACTCAGGCTTTGCTAAAACAAATTCGGAAGCATTGACGCAATCGTTAGGTAACCAATAAAACTTTATCTTACGTTTTCATTTTTTAGCACTTTTCGCTAAAATCCTAGAATGCATTGGGTGTAGCACACGAGTCGCCGTACTTCTTAAAACCTCCGAAACAGCTCCGATTTGGTGATCTTTTTCTCATCAACAGGGTCGAATTGAGAGATCTGAAGTCCAAAACACTGAAACTCTCGATCAGCACCGCTTTGCCCGAGTTGCAGTGCGAGATTTAGCGTTTTCGCTGGCGCAGGGGATACAAAATTCTGGTCTCGACAAAACTCAATCACTTTTCGAAATCGCTCTTCATCAGCTTTTATCATCAGGGCACCAATAACATTGAAATCACACTTTCGAGACTTCGTTGCCTTCAAAAGAATCTCAGCATTAAAAGCCTGAGCATGTGTAGTCACGGCACCAATCGCCAATACTAACGCCTTTGGATCTTGCAAAAGAAATGGCGATAACTCAACAAGGCATTCTTCAGGTGACATATCTAAAGGAGGTTCAGCCATCATATTGCAGCCGATGCCCTTCAGAAGAGAATCAACAAACGCCTTAGTTTTTTCAACGGATGTCGTTCGCAAATTCCCCTTTCCGCTCTCAAATAGGACAACTTCTTTTAGAGCCTTTAGTAAACCCCGCCCCAGGCTATTAGATTTTTCTTTATTATGACTCATACGAAAATGACTCCATATTGTTGGCGCTCTTTATAGTTTAAGAATTTGCTCCAATGCACTCAATTCCTTAGCTCGTCTATCAGGATTCATTTTTTGGATATTCTCAAGTTTCCACTGCACGGCAGGCAAGCTTGAGAGATTGGCAACATCTAAAAGACTCCAATCAGGTTCGCCTCGCTGAAGAGAAAGAAGATACTTCCTTTGGTTATTGCTTAACTTTTCCTGAATATTTGCAATTAACTCTTCCCGAACTTTCTCAAAGTCAGAATATGAAAAATCGACATTTGTCATACCTTCAAACTCACTGGAGAAAGCCTCTTTCATATTTCTTTTTGTTGGGCTTATAACTTCAGGCAATGGGCGATTGTGGCTGGATAAATAGACCAAAAAACCTTTTAAAATATCTGAAGTCAGGCCTTCGTTTTCCATAAGTAACTTAACATCGAAAATATCTCGCGGATGCTGACGATCAAGGGCTGCGACAATTTTTCCACCGTACAAGTCAGGGATGGAGACCACCGGAACATCGAAGGCCACTTTAAATTGATTTTCAGCGCTCTCAACCAAATCTCGACGTTCACTCTCAAATGCAGTGCCTCTGATTACTGGATTGGCTTCTATTTTAATCTGAATGCCATCTTTCACCACAAGCAACTTCCCAATGTTGTCAGGGCCGGATTTTGTTGGCGCCAAAACTTTTGTCCTTGAAAGACTTTTCTCAATATCACTCTTGATTCTTTTAACTGCGGCCTCTGCATTTGCGATAGCCTTCGCTCTTGACTCCAAGCCGACATAGGCCAAATCAATATCAATGCTCAATCGAGGCATATCTCTGACAAAAAGATTGATTGCTGTGCCACCTTTTAGACTGAAGCATTCTTCTTTTGCTACGTAAGGAAGCACTTTCAACATCAAATCGACATAGGCTACATATTTTTCTCTACTCATCGAAGTATCCTTTAGGGATTTCCTATTGTGATCTTATACTTACTATCAAACTCACCGCCACTCACAAGCTGGCGACTGCCACTTCCTAAATCTACTTTCGATAGATCAAGCTTTTTGAGCCATGGATGATTTACTCTGTCTGCCATTGCTAAAAAAAGTCTTTTTGCTTTCACTGAAGTGCAGTGAGCTAACAATGTTTGAACAAGCTTTGGCCTTAGCGTTAGCAGGTTTTCCATTATCTCGTGCGCTTCTGTAAACGAGTGTCTTTCTGGGACCTGATCTAAGTATTCGAGCATAGCTCTCTCTCTTGAGGAATAAACGAGCTTTAAGCGGCCAAGCTCTACGGACGTTAAACCTTGCTCTGCAATTGACAGCGACTTAAGGCCTTCATCAAACAGCGAAGACTGTAGGTAGACTATTTCTGCATCCCATTTCTTATTCTTGAACCATGTTGGTAGCTTCGTTTTGGGCTCCGCTATAAGAAAAACTCTTTCCTTGCCCATCGTAAGATATTGAGCGCTGCCGGCCTGCTCGATTGCAGTTTTGCCGCCAACATGAACCGGGAACTTTAGTTGCTCTTGCAAAGCCCAAACAGCCCCAGGCCACCCAACCTCATCACCGCTCTTTATGAGGGCCCCCGCCCCTATGGCCTTTACCCATCCGCTCTTTTTGTAGATCTGTAGGTTCGAATACGTGTAGCCATTCTCTTTGAGCCACTTCACAGAGTAGACAGCGCCGGGGATCCAGCTTGTCATTAGTTCATTTATTTTGGTTCTATTTTTCATATCCATAATATCAATTATAGCTCCAAAATAAACTTCGGCAAGAGTGGCTGTTTGATTTAGTCCTATTTTTAATATTTAAACTATTAAAAATAGGACAAATTTAAATAAAAATATAGTATTATCCTGTATTTACATATAGTTGTGACGGATCTTAAAAGCCTGGACCTAGCCCATTCAAAGCGAAGACAAATTCGGTTGTTGAAGGGATGCATACCCGAATGGAGGAATTGATCAGAAGAGCTTATGGATTTAGAAAATTTGAAAATTTCCGATTACGAGCAAAGTTATATCTTGGATAGCAAAAGTTCGACTGCCCCCGTTAATGGGCAAGAGCCGTGAAGAGAACCTTATGATTTTTGGAGGACCTTATTCAATTTCCTAGGAAAGAAAATTGGGGTGAGTAACGGGGCTTGAACCCGCGACACTCGGAATCACAATCCGATGCTCTACCAACTGAGCTATACCCACCACAAAGGAAGAACCTTTATAGGATTTTGTGGTGGAAATGGCAAGCAGGAAATTTGCGGGGCTTTAGGAAAACTTGAAAAGCTTAGTAATCACAAGGGGCTACGACGGGTTGCGCCTTACAAAGAATGCTGGCTTTTTCAGCATCTAAAGTCGTTTCCTCGGCCCACTCCCCGTTGGCGTTGCAACGGCGGCGCACGCAGGTCGTCCCAGGGTTTTGCACAAGGCAGGTCTTCTTTTCTTTCTTGGGATTGTTGAGGCACGTCCAAACGCACTCATTAAATTTACCTGCGGGTTGAGAACAAATCACTCCCTCGCGCTTTTCTTTCGCCAGACGGGCTTGTTCTTTCGCGCGCAGATGAGCCAGGTCGGCCAGGCGTTTTTTTTCTTCCGAAGCGGCCTTATCTAATTCCCCTGCATCGATGGCGGTCACAGCGGTCAAACGACCTTTAGGGATTTTCTTTCCCTGCAAAAGAACATCGTAAGAAATCTCGCCGTTTTCAATGACTCCTTGAAATCCGGCCTGCTGCCCCTTTTTTACGGTCACGGATTCTTCCCCGTTCAAGGCCGAAAATTCCATGCTGCCTGCAAACACTTTCACGCCGGTGAAGGCCTTTTGCGGATAGACCGAAAGAACATAATCCCCGGGAACAGCCAGGAACTCAAAAAGATCCGAACGCAAGGCTATATTATAAGAGCCTTTGTCCTTCTGGCTCCAATGCAGATCACCACTTTTCAGAATAACAACCGGAGCCTCGCCCGATTCCCAACTGATCACCGGCAGTAAGACTTCTCCTGAACCTAACAAAACAAAACTGCGCTTTTCATCAAGTTCCACTTTAACTCGGCCAGATAAAGAGGTTTCAAGCAGCGCTTTTTCACGAAGAATCTGCCGGTTTTTCACGAGGACTCTTTTGCCATCCTTGCCGGTCAACCACACCTGACCAAAGATGTCGCGGATCGCAGGATACTTGGGAGCTGCGGCAAACAAGGTGTTCGTCACCAGCATTGAAGAAATAAAAAGCAGAGTTTTACTTAGAAGCTTTTTTCTGAGCACGTTCAATCTCCCAAAGCTTGGCGAATTTCAGAAACAAAGAATAAGCCGCGCCGACAGCGATAATAAAACCCGGCAGGCCATCAAGGAATCCCGCTTTAACAAAATAGGTTTCCACGAACTTACCCCAAGGCTTAAAGATCATCTTTAAGTAAGAAAACTTCTTTCCGGCGGCGGCCAGCTCTTTGGCGCCCAAGGTGGAATAGCGGTCGTTCGTGATCACCTGATCACTGATGCCATCAAAAACCCAGTGCAGAAGATCTTTCTTCATTTTCAACTTTAACTTTACTTGCACTTTTTCGTGTACATCTGCGGAATCCCACTGAGAAATCGATTTATTAAACAGGCGCAGCTGATAATCCGGGTACCACCCTCCGTGCGAAATCCAACGTCCTAGATGATAGGATTTGCGCGGGAAAAGATATCCCGCTTCGGGGTTCAATTCGGAAAAACGAGCACAGATTTCATCAGCCAACTCGGGGCTTAAAGCCTCGTCGGCATCCAAAGCCAAAATCCACGGGTTCTTGGCTTGAGCGGTGGCAAAAGCTTTTTGCGGACCAAACCCCTTCCACTTTTCCTGAAAAACACGAGCCCCGCAGTTTTTAGCAAGTTCCACCGTGCGATCCGTCGAAAAGCTGTCCACCACGACAATGTCGTCGACAAAGGGAGCCGAACGAATACAGCGCTCTATATGCGCCTCTTCGTTTAAGGTAATGATCACTAAAGATATGGGAAGTTTCGTCACTTCTTAAAGGTCTCTTTGGATCAAGGTCTTGTCAAACGATTCGCGAATGGCTACCATTTTTAGATCGGATGATTTGAAAGGCTTTAATTTCATGAAATTTGCTAAATACTTCGTTTTAGGTCTGTTTTTAAGTTCCACGGCGAATGCCTACTTAAGCATCGCTGAATCCGGCGAATTGCTGGCGCCTGGAAAATATCAGGTTGGAGTTGAACCTCAGCTTTTAACGAACAAAGGAAACGGCGCTAACTTCAACGTCTTTGTTGATACGGCGATCAATGAATCCATGAGCGGTCGTATTTCAATGGGCGCTGGTGCTGTCGATTTCAACGCCTTCGCATCGCTAAAATGGATTCCTATTCCTGACGTCGACAATCAACCAGCGATGGGCTTTCGCGCCGGTGCTGGTATCGCACGCGATGAGGAAGAAAATCTGATTCAACTGCAATTTGCTCCGATGCTGAGTAAAAAATGGGACACCGAGTACGGCATGACCGTTCCCTACTTCGCCATCCCCTTCACCTTCCTGAATACCAAAGAAGAAAACTATGTGGCGTCTAATCTGGCAATCGGCACAGAGTTTCACTATGTCGACTGGAATCAAGTGACCTTAGGCGCCGAGTTGGGTGTTGATTTGAACAAATCCTATTCGTATATTTCTATTTTCGCGACCTTCCCTTTCGAGAGCCACAAAGGATTCGGTAAATAAATATGTTGTCTTGGTTATTTAAGGATGAAGCCGGAACGGCCGCTGATTTGTACGTCGACCTGGGAACCGCGAACACGCTGATCGCGGGTCGCGGAAAAGGGATCATTTTAAATGAGCCTTCGCTCATCGCGTACCAACAAACAAGTCCGGGTAAAAAAAGAGTGATCGCCGTCGGCACAGACGCCAAAGAAAAATTGGCTAACAATCCCGGCAGCATCTTTCCGCAAAAGCCCATTCGCGACGGAGTTATCGCGGACTTTGAAACCACAGAAGTGATGCTAAGACATTTTCTGTCTGCTCCTGGAGTCAAATCAGCGTTTTCCCGCCCGCGTGTTGTTGTCTCTCTTCCCTATGGTGTCACGGAAGTTGAAAAGAAGGCCGTGATCCAATCCTGCAAAGCGGCTGGCGCCAAAGAAGTCTTCTTGATCGATGAACCTATGGCTGCGGCGATAGGCTCGGGGCTAAATATCAAATCCGCTGAAGGCAATATGATCATTGATATTGGCGGTGGCACCACAGAAGTGGCCGTGATCGCGCTTGCGGATATTGTTTATTGCGAAGCTGCTCGCGTCGGTGGACATCGAATCGATGATGCTATTATCGATTACTTCCGCAAATACAAAAAAATGATCATCTCGGAAACTACGGCGGAAACGCTGAAAGTCTCTATCGGCACTGCCGTTCCTAAAAAAGATATTAAGACGGCTACCGTGACAGGCCGGGACGCTGATACGGGAATGAACAAAACCATCGAAGTCAGTTCTGAAGACGTCGGGCTTGCCATGAATAACTCTATTCAAGAAGTTATCAATGCCATCCACCGGGCGCTGGAACACACGCCCCCTGAGCTTGTCTCTGACATTATCGAACGAGGCGTTGTTTTAGCTGGCGGTGGTGCTTTGATTCGCGATTTCGATTTGCGCATTCAGAATGAAGTGCGCCTGCCGGTGCGAATTGCGGAAAACCCTCTGACAGCTATCGCCCGCGGCGGCGAAGCTGTCTTGAGCGATCCGGAATTGCTGGATAAAATTCAATTGGAAGTTTAAAGAGCCACAGGGGTCGACTTCGGCCCCTGTTTCATATCGTCCCGAAGAAGTTTAAGAAGTTGCGCTGACACGGGACCTTGTTTTCCCGTCCCGATTTTCTTACCCTCGTATTCGGTCACAGGCAAAACATCCAAAGTAGTGCCAATCATCATCACTTCTTGCGCTTCGTAAAGGTCCATTTCCGTCAGATCCTTTTCCTGAATACCTGTTAAAGCCCCTGCTGACAGCAACCCTTGAGCCAACTCAAAAGTTCGCATCATTGTGGTCCCCTTCAGGATCTGGCGCAACCGAGGCCGAACCAGCGTGCGATTCTTATCGATCATCACGATGTTTTCAGTCGAACTTTCTGTCAGATATCCTTGAGAATCCACACCGATCGTAAAATCAAGTTTGCGATCCACACTTTCTTTCTTCATTAAAACATTCTGAAGATAGTTGCAGGTTTTGATGGTCGCAAACCATGGATCTTTGGGTGGAATCTGACTGCGCCCTGCCCTGACACCGTTGATATAGCGTTCGTCTGGATACGGCGTGTAAGCCGTAACCACCAAATACATTTGCGACGAAACACATTCATAGGGATTCGTCGTGAAACCGCCGGGGCCGCGCGAAATATAAAGGCGCAAAACAGCGTTCTTCGTCGCC
The DNA here is from genome assembly GCF_000786105.1 of Bdellovibrio sp. ArHS. Classification (NCBI taxonomy): domain Bacteria; kingdom Pseudomonadati; phylum Bdellovibrionota; class Bdellovibrionia; order Bdellovibrionales; family Pseudobdellovibrionaceae; genus Bdellovibrio; species Bdellovibrio sp. ArHS. Next base: position 96,599 of record NZ_JTEV01000001.1, on the reverse strand, counting down.
GCCACCTGCACCGTTTGAAAAATCACCTCGCGCATTTCGTCGAGAGGCATGGGTAATTGCAATCCGATTTTTGCGGCGGAAAGCTCAAGTCGCTCTAGGTGCTCTTGCATAAGAAAGGCTTTGCCATCGACAACTTTAATTGCTTCAAACACGCCGTCCCCACGATGCACCAGGTGGTCGTCAATCGGCACCATCATCAACGCGGGCTCTGTTGTGATACCGCCCAACCACGTGCTGTACATGGCTAAATATGTTTTCTGTGCGGCGTAAGAACGCTCTTGAAGTTTGGCTTGAATTTCCGAGGGGGAAAGAACTGCAACGGACATGATAGTCTCCTCAACAAACATTCTAGTCAGCTCCTTATCAGGGTAAAAGTTTTTTTGTTTTTAAATTGACGTCTCTCGATGGAGGTCCTGAGAATAAGAACAGCATGACGGAGGACAAAATGCTAAAAGCTTTCACCATAGGTGTTATTTTACTTACTATGACGGCCTGCTCTTCCTTGCTGCGCCGATCTCCACAGCAGGAAACCAAAGTCGTTCTGAAAGATCAGCAAGGCGGACAAAAAGAGGCTCCGGCCGAGGCCACTTCCAATGACGCAAAAGAAATCACCAAAGTCAGCCCCAACGATCAGGAAATGGACGAAGCCCAAGCGCAAGCCGCGGAAATGAAGAACGCCGTCGCCGCTGCTGCTCAACATATTTCTGCAAACCATGGCAAAGAACCCATGACCCGCACACTGGGTCCTGTCCCTGCGGAAAAATCCTTGGGTTGGTTAAAAAATGGAAACACGCGCTTCGTGAAAGGCAAGTTTCGCGCCGATGGCGCCTCCGCCAAAGACCGTCAGCGTTTGCTGGGTGGGCAAAAGCCCCACGCGGTGATCGTGACTTGCAGTGACTCACGCGTCCCGCCCGAGGTGATTTTTGATCAGAAATTGGGCGAGATCTTCGTTATCCGCACCGTTGAACTTGCAGCTTCTTCTGATGTCCTCGCAAGCGCTGAATACGCCGTGGGCGAATTGGGTTCTAATCTGGTCGTCGTCCTAGGTCACGAAGCCTGCGGCACGGGTCGCACCTCGAGCGGTCTGCAAACGGTGACCCAAGAACTTGCTGAACGCTCTGCACTTCTGCGTGACGGCATTGCGTCGGGTGAGGTAAAGATTGTTCAGGCCATTTACCACCTGGATTCTGGAATCGTGGACTGGCGCTAATTCTTGAAAGGCATTCGATGAACCAAAACCGTAAAATCCTCATAACTTGTGCTCTTCCCTACGCCAACGGCTATATCCACTTGGGTCACTTGGTGGAATATCTTCAAGCTGACTTCTGGGCACGCTTTCAAGAGATGCGCGGCAATGAATGTGTTTATATCTGCGCAGACGACACGCATGGAACTCCGATCATGGTTAAAGCCCGTGAACTGGGCATCACGCCGGAAGCTTTGATTGCGAAAAGTTATGAAGAGCACACGCAAGACTTCGCTGACTTTCAAGTGAAGTTTTCTTTGTACGGCTCTACGAACTCGGAAGAAAATAAAAATCTTTGCGAATACTTCTATCACAAAATGGTGGAAGGTGGTCACACCCGCAAACAACTGATCCAACAGCTTTACTGCAATCACGATAAAATGTTCCTGCCAGACCGCTTTGTAAAGGGCACTTGCCCGAAGTGCGGCGCGAAAGAACAATACGGTGATTCTTGTGATGTGTGTGGTTCGACCTATTCCCCCAGTGACATGAAAGAGGTTCACTGTTCTCTGTGTGGAAATACCCCTGTTCTGAAAGACAGCGAAAGTATTTTCTTTAAATTAAACGACTTTAAAAAATATCTGGAAGAGTGGATTCCTCAACACTGCTCTTCAGACATTTCTAAAAAAATGCTGGAATGGTTCAACGAGGATCTTCACGATCTGGATATTTCTCGGGACGAGCCGTATTTTGGCTTTGCGATTCCGGGAACCAACAATAAAAAATTCTTCTATGTGTGGGTGGATGCCCCTATGGGATACATGTCTACGACTCAGCAATGGGCGCAGAAGAACAATCTGTCTTTAAAAGACGTTTGGGATGATCCAAAGCGTGAAGTCTATCACTTCATCGGCAAAGACATCGCCCGCTTCCACACTATTTTCTGGCCGGCGTTTTTAAAATCCGCAGGTTTTAGATCTCCGGATCAGGTTTTTGTTCATGGCCACTTGATGGTCAACGGTGAAAAGATGTCCAAGTCTAAAGGGACTTTTATTGCCGCAAGAACTTATTTGAATCATTTAAATCCGGAATACCTTCGCTATTACTACTCGACGAAGCTAAATAGCTCTGTCGATGACATTGATTTGAACCTGGAAGAGTTCGTCAATCGCGTGAACTCAGAACTTGTGGGTAAAATCACAAATCTGGGATCTCGTGGCGGTCAGATGTTGAAAAAGAAAATGGACGGCATCATGAGCACGCCCGACGCGGAAGGGGCAAACCTTATCGCGCATGCGCAAAAGAAGGCAGAAACTATCGCGGCCCATTACGAAGCCCGGGATTTTGCAAAAGCTTTGAATGAAATTCGTTCTTTGGCAGATGATGCGAATAAATACTTTGATGAAAAAGCCCCATGGAAAACCTTAGAGTCGCACCCCGTGGAAACCAAACAGGTGATTACCACGACCTTGAATGTGTTCCGCATGTTGGCGATTTATCTGAAGCCGGTTCTGCCCCTGTACACTGAAAAAGTGGAAAAGCTTTTGGGCGAGTCCAACTACAAGTGGTCTGATATTAACACAGTTCTGACCCATCGTCCGATTGCGGATTATGAGCATTTAGCCACTCGCGTGGAGGCTGACAAAGTTAAAGCGATGGTGGAAGAAAGTCGTAAAATCAACGAAGAGATTCAAGCGACAAAAAAAGCAGCTTCGACTGCTGCACCGAAAGCGGCGGCTGGCAAGACAGAGGATCGCAACGGTGAGCGTCCTGCGGAAATCGAGTTTGCTGATTTTGAAAAAGTGGATCTTCGCATCGGTCAGGTCATCGAAGCTGAAGAAATCAAAGAAGCCGATAAACTTCTTCGCTTGAAAGTCGATATTGGGGATGGACAGATTCGCCAGATCATTGCGGGAATCAAATCCGCTTACAAGCCGGAACAGCTTCTGGGACGGAAGATTCTGGTTTGCGTGAATCTAAAACCGCGCAAGATGAAGTTTGGTATGTCAGAAGGAATGGTCTTGGCAGCAGGAAGCGGCGGCAGCGATCTTTTCGTACTGGCTGCTGACGAAGGCGCGCAAGTCGGCCAACGAGTGAAATAATGGCACTTTCTGCTCAAGATAAAAAATCCCTTGAAGAGATCCATCGGCTTTTTGTGTCGCTGGAAAAATCCTCAAGGAATTTTTCTTTTGAGCCTGAACCCCTCTTAGAACTCAAAAATAAAATTGCCGCTCTTGAAGCATCAGAAAATCCTGATGTCACCCGCCTTGCGGATCTAAACAAACATCTTGTCGCTGATATGACACTGAAACATTTTGTTTCATTTGCGATTCCTTTCGAACGTCTTTTGCACAAAAATCTTCAGGACGATGATTTTCTGGTTATTGAAAACGACAAACATGCCTCGCCGCTGGAGCCTTTGCCCTTGGTTTTTGTTTTGGATAATATTCGTTCGGCATTCAACGTCGGTTCGATTTTTAGAACCGCAGAATGCCTGGGGGCGCAAAAGATTTATCTTTGTGGCTACACCCCCAATCCGACCCAATGGAAGGTTGAAAAGACCGCCATGGGTACGCAAGACTATTTGCCTTGGGAAGAAGCGCCAAAACTTTTGGAGTGCCTGGAAGAACTTAAAGAGGCTGGCTATCGTATTGTCGCGCTTGAAACCGCCGCCAGTGCTGTGGATCTTTTTACAAGCTTCGAACTGGAGCCGACGGCTTTTGTCTTAGGTAATGAACGCTTTGGCCTGGACCCGGAAATACTTAAAGTCATCGATGAAGTCCGCATCATTCCTTTACGGGGTCGTAAAAACTCTCTCAATGTCGGTGTCACCGCGGCGATTGCGGGTTTTGAATGGATGAGGCAATGGCGGAACAAATAACTCTGACCCCGATCGGAATTTTTCACAGCTCGCAAAAAGAGCCCTACGAAGCGGGAAGACAAACTGACGAGTTTCACTCTGAAGGTGTTATCGAATTGTCTTCAGGACAGAATTTTGAACAGGCGCTGATCGGTCTTGAAGGTTGTTCGCATATCTGGGTGATTTTCCAGTTTCACCACAACACTCATTGGAATCCGATGGTGCTACCGCCAAGAGGAAGAACCACGAAAATCGGCGTCTTTGCCACGCGCTCCCCTTACCGCCCCAACGGTCTGGGTATGAGCTGTGTAAAAATCCGCCGCATTGATAAGCTTAAAATATACGTCGAGGCGGCAGATATCTTAGATGGAACTCCCGTGCTGGATATTAAACCCTACGTGGCCTATGCCGATTCCTTTCCTGGTGTGGAGCCTGACTGGCTTGCCGATGTCAGCAAATACACGGTCTCGTTCACCGGCGAAGCTTTAGAGCAACTAGAATGGCTGGACAATGCCGGGGTCGAACAATTGCGGGGATTTCTTCAGCACCAGCTTGAGTATGAGCCCACGAATTCGAAAAAGAAGCGAGTGAAAGCGCAAAATAGTCATTTTGTTATCGCCTATCGCACTTGGCGCGCGGCCTTCACAATCAACGAACACGAAGTCGAAGTATTTAAGATTTTTTCTGGTTATAGCGAAAGCGATCTGGCCGTGGAAGAAGACACCTATCACGACAAAGCTTTGCACAAAGAGTTCAAGAAGCTTTTTCCGTCGGCTCGTCCGTAGAGGCAGCGGCCTGTCCAAAAACCTGATTTTTCAATAATAAGTAAAGTGGTAAAAATCCTAAACCGCGACTGACCGAACCGAGAATGAAGACCGCATAATAGCTTGTGATCTTTTCACCAAAGAACCACAGAAATTTTCCGCCGACATAGGTGCCTAAAATAATCGCCACCGAGTTTAAAAGATTATACACCGTTAGTACCGGAACTTTTTCTTCCTGCTTTAGATCTTTAAAGAAAATCAAAGAAAGACCCACTTCAACAAAGGCCCAAGCAAAACCACTAATAAGCTGCAGAAAATAAATAAAATATGCGCCCGTGCTTAAAGCCCACATCGCTGGCAAAGGCACGATGGCCCCCGCGCCAAAAAGCAACAGATTAAAACCTGAAGTTTTGCCGCGGAATCTTTCAATGGCCGTTAAAGCCAAAATTTTACCCACAAATAAAAGGGCAATCGCCACCATGTAATGGCCATACCCCATTTTTACTTGCGCCAGCATATAGGGCGTCACAAACGGGGAAGACACAAAGACAGCGGCCTGAAAGGGCACTAGATAAAAGAAAAACTGTCGCTTCTGCGTATTGTTCCAGAAGACATTCCATGAGGCCCTGAAACCCAGACGCGGTTCACTTCTCCATTCGGGATCAAACCACTGGGTCGATAGAATTGCGGAAGACAACAGACGACAAGTCGCTGCGAATAAGAAGAGCAAAGTGAATACAGACGAAAAAGGCCCTAGCTCCACCTTGTAATTCAACGCCAGACCGCCGCCGATCAATCCCAATAGAATACCTAATTGGGAAATACGAGCGCGTTTGGCAAAGAAAGTGTTGCCTTCATCCACCTGCACCAGACGTCCCATCCAGTAATTCCAGGCAAGGCCCGAAGAAAAACCCGATCCCCAATACAAAGTCAGAATACCGAAAAGCATCCAGAAGTTCGGAGCCCGTGTCGCCGAAAAATAAATCAACGGAATAAACGTCAGGGCCTGCATCACACTCGAGGCCACCACCCAGTGCTTGTGCGATTGCACTCTTTGCAAACCCCGCGGGGTGATTAATTGTAAAATGGCGCCACTGACAATCGGAAGACTGGCAAGAATACCGGCGAAGACCTCGCCCATGCCGATGGAAAGAGAATAAGCCGGCAGATAGGTTTCGCCGGCTCCAACCATGAGAGAACATAAGAAGGCGTCAATCAAACTAAGACGAAGACTTTTTTCTCTCATGAATACTGACTGGATTCCTTATTTACGTTTTTTGCGCATTTCTTTTGCAGAGGCCATTTCTTCCTGGCAGGCTGCCGAGAATTTTTCTTTATTCTCTTTCATACACTTCATCATGCGACCTTTTCCGGGCTTCATGTCGCCACAAAACTTTTGCATCTCATCGTGACAAGCTTCTCGGACTTCTTTCATTGTCTCTTTAGCTTTTTCCATGTGCGCTTTACACTCTGGAGAAAGCTTATCCTGATTGTCTTTCATACATTGCGCGACTTTGCCGCCGCCGTGTTCTACATTTCCGCAAAGAGTTTCACGATCCTTTGCGCACACCCCGCCTCCGCCAGGCTGAGCAAACGAGGAAAATCCTAAAACCATCATACAAGCTAAAACATACTTACCCATGGTGACTCCTTTTAGATCAAATTGTAGCAGCAGCCTTTTCAGGCGCACAAAGAGATTGAGGTCCTATGGTCCTTTGTTATGAAGCACCCAAGCCTGGACCTTCGTGGGTTATAAAGTAAAGTGGACAGCTCCCATGGTTAAAGTTGCAAAGAACGACGCAACTATCAGACACCATAAGTAGCTAAAAAGGATAAAAACGCCGTCTTTTTCCATGTGCCCAATGGCGCACAAAATGATGCCGACAACGGGAACAGTGTTGGAAAAAGGAATGGGCAGCGGCAGCGATAAAAGCAAAGAGTTCGTCACAAAGACACCAAGATTCAAGATTCTGAAAAACCAGTGATCATGCAAAAAGACCAGTCGTTGTTTTATAATCTTAACGGCATGGCCCCAGATTTTTTCGGCGATTTCAGAGACCTTCAAAAGCACTTCGGCCGAGACCTTCAGATTTTCAAACCTTTGTGGCAACCATGGCGGTTTGTTTCGATAAAGAAAAACCGCCACCACGGCAATAAGAAGTCCCAAGGGAGTTGAGAGTCCAGGAATAGGGATCGGCTGCAAAAAAGGCAGACTTAGAAAAAGCATAAGCATGGCGTGCCCCTCTTCCCCCAAAAGTTGGAAGATTCGGCGCAACGTCAGGTCCCCTTTGGCTGCTTCTGCCTGCAAAAGATCCATGGCAGTAATAAAACGGCTTTTCAAACTTGCTTTCCCACCTGTCCGATTTTATCAATATGCTTTCAAATTAATTCAACGGCCGTTAAACGGCCTGGTTTATTTTAAAGGACTTGGTATGGATTGGAAGATTTTTGCGAGCACTTTTATCACTATTTTTTTGGCTGAAATGGGTGACAAAACGCAGTTCGCGGCCCTTGCTGCTTCTTCACAATCAAAATCCACATTAACGGTGATGATTGCTGTCGTTCTTGCCTTGGGACTTGCCGGGGTTTTGGGCGTTATCTTTGGGAAATTCCTGGGAACCCTGTTAAATCCCCAAATTATGAAGTACGTTTCCGGATCTTTATTTATTTTAGTCGGTATCTGGGTCCTGACAGCGAAAGGGTAGCTTCACCAACCGCAGCGATCTGCCGCTGTTTCACCAACTCCCTTCTGGCCTTTATAGAGGTATAAATCCCCTGTACTCCCCGCCAGAAGAGTTGAATTGTAGTTTTCTGAATATAGCAAATGCATATAAGAACGGCCTCTTCCCGTCTGCAGAACCTTTGCAACACCGAGGCCCGCTAAATAAATCTCTTTTCGTCTGTGATCCAGAGAGTACGTTGACTGAAAGTTTTTTTCGAAGAGTTGTGTCGTAAAGTCGAATTCTCGGTAACGAGCCGAGTAGGTCCCGTTTTTTTGCAGATAGAGTTCGATCTGCCCGACGCGGACTTGCGCAGGGTCAGTCCACAACTGCGTTCCACCACCAATCAAGACAGGAAAGCCCAGGGTGCCCTGTTCACAAGATCCCAAAGTTTTATAAAAGAAACTTTCGGGAATCCAGGTTTCTGAGGTTGTGATTGAAGACGTGAGTTCTCCACAAGAAGAAATAATGAGAGTTGCGCAGGTCCAGGAAAGTGCATGAAATATTCTCATAATTCATTTATAGATTTATGAGAATAGCTTGTCATTGCTTCGCGGCATGATTTAGAGGTTCGTCGAGCCTACCAGAAACACAAAAGCCCCATGTCACCTAGACCTGGGGCTTTTATTTTTTTCAACTCGTTAAGATGTTGCTGCCGCGTTGGGCGCCAAGACGCCCGAAGCTGCAGTCATCGAGTTCTAATTACCCACCGATCGTAGCGATCAATTGAGCAATCAACAAAGAAACAACGGACATAACTTTGATCAAGATAGCGATACCTGGACCAGAAGTGTCTTTGAACGGGTCGCCGACTGTGTCACCAACGACCGCCGCTTTGTGAGCGTCGGAACCTTTTGGATGACCAGGCAATCCACCTTTTTCGATGAATTTCTTAGCGTTGTCCCATGCTCCACCGGCATTAGCCATATAAAGAGACATTGTCGCACCGACTGCCAAACCACCTGCTAGAAGACCCGCAAGAGCTTGAGGGCCCAAGATGAAGCCAACAAGAACTGGAGCAAGAACCGCGATCATACCTGGCAAGATCATCTCGAACAAAGCTGCTTGGGTAGCGATGTCGACGATCGCCGCCGGTTGTGGTTCCGCTTTACCTTCACGAAGGCCTGGGATTTCTTTAAATTGACGAGCAATTTCTTTGACGATTTTTTGCGCCGCTTTACCTACCGCAGTCATAGTTGTGGAACCAACTAGGAATGGCAGGATAGAACCTAGCAAGATACCGATCAAAACGCCTGAAGAAGTCAGATCCAAAGACATTTTCGCAAGACCTGCTTTTTCACGCACATGGTTTACTTCCATGTTGAAAGCCGAGAAAAGGGCAAGAACTGTCAAGATCGCAGAACCGATCGCAAAACCCTTACCGATAGCTGCTGTTGTGTTACCAACGGCATCTAGTTCGTCAGTGATGTCGCGAACGTTTTTACCAAGACCTGACATTTCAGAGATACCACCAGCATTGTCAGCGATAGGACCGTAAGCATCCACCGTCATAACAACGGCTGTACCTGCCAACATACCTACTGCAGAAAGAGCGATACCATAAAGACCCAAAGCTTGGTCGGCAACGTAAGCAGCGATAACAACGATCAACATTGGGATCGCCGTTGATTCCATACCTACTGCAAGACCACGGATCACACCTGTCCCCGCACCAGTCAAAGCAGCTTCAGCCACTAGACGGATGGGACGAGCTGCTGTGTAGTACTCAGTGATAAGACCAATCAAGGCCCCACCGAATGCACCCGCAGCCAAAGCTACAGTCACAGATTGGCTGATACCAAACATTGGCATCAAGATATAAGAAGCGATTGTCAAAAGGATTGGTGGAACAATCAACGCATTACGAAGAACAGTTGCAGGCTTGCCGTTTTTGAAAGCGCGCGCCGCAAAGATCACGATGATTGAAATCACTAGACCTAAAGTTGAAAGAAGAAGAGGCAAAGCCACGCCTGTGATACGAACGGTTTCCGCTTCCGCAGAAGGCATCAACGTTGTCAAAGCATCGGCTGGAATTGTCAAAGCAATCGCCATGGCAGAAACAATCGCCGCCACCATTGACTCATAGATATCAGCGCCCATTCCCGCAACGTCACCGACGTTGTCACCCACGTTATCAGCGATAACACCTGGATTGCGAGGATCGTCTTCAGGAATGTTTTCGACCACTTTACCAGCGATATCCGCACCCACGTCAGCAGCTTTAGTATAGATACCGCCACCGATACGAGCGAAAAGAGCGATTGAAGAAGCGCCCACTGCGAAAGAGTGAAGAATCGTGCCCAACACCTCTTGACCTTGGAAGATCCAGTAAAGGACGCCAAGACCGATAAGACCTAGACCCGCAACGGAAAGACCCATCACAGCGCCGCCATCAAGAGCGACAAGAAGAGCCGCCGCTTTAGAGCCACCAGCTGCCGCCTGAGAAGTGCGAACATTGGCATAAGTCGCAGCCTTCATACCGAAGAAGCCTGCTAGCAACGACAAGAATGCACCAAGAACAAAAGATCCTGCTGCGATTCCGCCCAATGCAAAAGCAAGAGCTGCGCCTACGACGATCGCGTAGACGAAAAGAACTTTGTACTCACGAACCAAGAAAGCCATTGAGCCTTCACGAACGTAAGTCGCGATGCGATTCATAGTTTCATTGCCTGCGGGCTGAGCCTTTACGCGAAGGTAAAGCGCCAAAGCAACGAACAAACCAACAACCCCAGCAATAGCCGGAGAAATCAGTAAAGATTCACTAAACATTGTTGCACTCCGTGTTTGATTTCTCGTTTAAATTACGAAGACTTAGAGGTACCCGACTTCATTGCAATTAGTCAATGGAGAGTCGTCGTACTTTCATCCGAAGTGCGGCGCATTAAAAGAGGCTGGGGGCGATGAATGCGAAAAAGAATCCTGTCAGAAAAACGACCAGAGAAAGAATATAGACACGCGCCGAGAACTTTCTGCCTGAAATACAGGCATCTCGAAGCTGCGGATCTAGCGGACACGGGGCGTTGCGGTTTTTCCAAAGCCAAAAACCATTGAAGGCCAACATGCTGCCAGCAAATATAAAGACAGCCATTTTATTTTCAGACACCCAAATAAGCCCGGGCATTTGCGCAGCCACACCGGCCAAAACGGCGCCCATCCCTAAACTGACCAAGAGGGCTGGAAGGGCACAACAGATCAGAGTGCTGGCGGACCCAAAAAGCGTTAGAAAGGTAAAAAATTTATTTGTCGAAAGAGACTTCATATCCCGCCTCTTTTAAAAGAGTGGCAATCTTTTCACGAGAAAGCTTCTGCCCGTCCTTATAAGTCAGCTTTACAAATTTATTTTCAAGACTGACCTGCACCTCCGCAATTTCCGGCTGTTCTTTGAATTTCTTCGTAATGCCTTGCGCGCAGAAAGAACAAACCATCCCCTTCACGCCAACCGTTTCAACTTCACTGGCAAACGCGAAAGAAAAAGTAAGAAGAAGAGCGAAGACCATCTTTTTCATATTAAGATCCTTTTTTTAAAAAACTTACTAGTAAAACTTTTACCCTAGAAATGAGTCATAAAGTTAAAGGCAGCGCCGCCGCCGATACGAGCACCCACCTCGATAAGAATATTGCGATAAAAAAGTCTGACGAACTGGGTGGTCTCGATGGCTGAGTCATTCTTTTTTTCAAACTGCACAATCAACCAGGTGTTCAATTCGTTAAACTCTGCCAAATAAGGGGCCACGCCTGCCCGCAATTTCGTCTGTTCAAAATCCGTGCGGTCAATGGCATCGGAATCCTGACGAAAGAATTTGGTGTATTGAAAGGCTGTGTAGTATTTGCGAGACTCCCAATCAAGATCGGCAGAGGCCATCGCCACACCTTTGACCTCGTCAAAAGAGCGATCCGTGCCGTAACCGGCACTCAAATAGACATTCCCCTGAGAGTCTTCGTTGTTCCAGCGTTTTGCCAGAAAATTCATTCGCGGCAACGTGTATTCAGCCTCGGCAGTTTTGACGTAACTTACGGCCAGCGCCGTTCGACTGGTCATTGAATAACCCAGAAAAAGTTCATTCTCGTCATCTTTATTGTATGACATTAAAGAAAAGGCACCGGCAAAAGAGACCGGATGTGCCTGCACACCACCAGCAAAAAGAAATACCGGCGCGAAAAACCAAATCCACATTTTACTCATCTTAAAACTTCCTTCTTGTGTGCTCTTTCAACCTTCATTAGGATGGAGATCTATAACTTGTGACAGGTCTATGAAAATTAATTTGCAGGAATGTACAGACGAAGAACTTTTGCTAAAGCTTGCCGAAGGCGAAAATAAAGCTTTGGACATTCTCTATTTAAGACATTCCGGCCGTGTTTTATCCTATGCTTTAAAGCGCGGCTTACCGCAGGAGCGGGCTGAGGATCTTTTGCAGATCGTTTTTTTGCAAATTCACCGCAAAAAACACCTTTATGACTCTCGCTACAAGGCCTTGGCCTGGATCTATGTCATCACCCGCAGCGAGTTGAAGGATTATCGCAACCGAGAAATCAAAGACTTCTCGGAATGGGATGATTCTTTGTCACAAACCGAGGGCTCAGTTCCTATACTCGAAGAGAAAGAAGAAGCGGCCACCTTACTGGCTGAATTGAAACCTCGAGAACAAGAGGTCATGAAACTGCGCTATCTAGATGAACTTGAGTACGAGGAAATTGCCGAAGTGCTTAAGATCTCGGAAAGCAATATCCGGCAAATCGTCAGTCGCAGTTTAAAAGTGCTGCGCAGCCTAGGAAAGAAGAGTTAGGAGACTTTATGAAAGACGTAAAAAAAGATTTTGAGTCTTTTATCAATGACACCGCAGATGTTGGTGGCTCTTCTTTTGTTCTCCAAAAAATCCATGCGCAATTGGCGGCAGAAAAATCGCCGCCTTGGAAAGTGATTGCGAAAATGGGTTTGGCGCATACCTTCGGGTCTGTTGTCACACTGATGAGCTGTTCACAATTCGGCGTGCAATTATTTTTCGATGGCGGCGGATTGATGCATTATTTTATGAAAATCAGCCCGACCTTCTGTCTTTTCTTCTGCGGCGCTTTGTATCTGTCCATTTCCGTTTTCTTTGCCCGCCTGATTTTAAATCATGACGAGTGGATTCGTGTGATGAGGTCCCGCTCTCTGAGTCTGGCGGCCTTATCCCTGATCACTTTGGGGGCTCTTTCGGTCGTCAGCCATGAGGTCACTTGGGAATCCGGGGTTTTGTGGTTCTTTGGTGCCGCTTTGGGAGGCGAAATGATGACTCTTGTAAAATCTCCCCTGCTCTGGTTGGCGCGACGATAAACGATACGTCCTCCGACTTTTATTAAACTTGATTTTGCGGGGTTTTTAAGTCAAAACCCCTTGCATGCGTTTGGCCTTTTTCTTTCTCTTTTTATTAGCAGCGACTTCTTCGTTTGCGAAAACACGAATCGCTTTCTTAGAACTTTATGATCGTCATGGTCGTTTGGTTCAATACGAACCCGGCGGAAGATTTGCCCACACCGCCATTCAGTTTGATGACATCGGTGACAAATGGCTCAACGCCTATCCCGGCGAAGGGGTCGCGATTATTTCCTGGGAAGATCTGGAGCACCGGGGCGTGATTGCCGAAATCGTCGAAATCCCGCAGGATGTTCGCTTATCGCAAGTGCAACCCTATATGGGACGGCCTTTTGATTTTTGGTATTCTTGGAATGACAAGGCTCTGTACTGCACGGAATTGATCGGGAAACTTTTGAATATTCCCACGCATCCGATGAAGTTTAATAAACAAGTGTGGCCAAAGAATTATTGGGATCTTGAAGGCACACCGGGACTTTCTCCCGATTCCGTTTACGCCTGGGCTCGGCAACAAAGTCAATAAGGCTTGTTGGGGTCTGCAATCTTCAGGCGGATTTCCAAGGGAAAATGATCTGAACTGATGATGGTGTGATGCACTTGGGCTTTGATGACATCAAAGCCTCTGACGAAAACATGATCGAGCTTTAAAAGTCGTCCGTCGTTTTCCAAATCCAAATGCTCTAAATTCAAATCTCGAAAAATACTTTTCATAATCAGGTAGCGTTTGACGTTCCAGGTATTGAAATCCCCCGCCAAAACAACCGGCCCCTTGAACTCGCTCATCTTTGCCGCGATTTCATACAAAGAGGCCGTGAAGGCTTTTAAGGTTACAAAGTTAAGAACGTGCGTGCAGACAAAAAGAGCCTTCGTGCCACCAAAATCATATTCATTAAAAAGCGTCAGCTTCGGAGTCAGCCAAAAGAGCTCGCGTGTTTTTGCGCGAATGAAATCCACCGAAGCTGGCTGCAGCTTGGCCCCGATGGCAACACCCGTACTTCTTAAATCTTTTTTGTAGTGAAAACTCTGGGCCAAATGCCATTCGTAAGTCGCAAAATCCTGCTGCCAGATCTTGGGCATCTTGTCGTCGACCAAGGCCTCTTGAAGAAGAATAAAATCTTTTCCCTCGCCCAGCTTCTTAAAGTCTTTTTCAAAGATATGGGCCTTTTGTCCCTTAAACACATTCCAAACAAAGATGTCGAACTCTGAGGACGGTGCGGCCAGTTTTTGGGCCTCACCGATTTTCAGAAGAACTTTTTCTTTCGCTGGTATGATATAGGGAACCATTCTTTATTTCACCCGACTTAAATAACTTTCATCAACAGTAGCGATTGGCAAAGACTGGGCTTCTTGGCGTTCTTGCTCCGCTAACAGTGTTGAAAGATAACGCTCTGTATAACTAGGAACGATCACAACAATGTTTTTCCCGCGATTTTCTTCTTTCGCCGCCAACCGGAGTCCCGCCGCAATCGCCGCGCCCGAAGAAATCCCCACCGGGATGCCTTCCATTTTTATCACTTCCTTAGCCACCTTCATAGATTCTTCTGACGAGACTTGCTCAACACCGTCAACCACAGCGCGATCCATCACACTAGGAACGAAACCGGCTCCCAGGCCTTGAATCTTATGAGGCCCCGGTTTGCCACCGGAAAGAACCGGACTTTCTACAGGTTCCACCGCAATCATCTTCACGCTGGGCTTTTTGGCTTTTAGAACTTGGCCCACCCCCGTGATGGTTCCGGAAGTCCCCACGCCACTCACGACGATGTCGACGGTGCCGTCAGTGTCATTCCAAATTTCCAGAGCTGTGGTTTTTTTGTGAATTTCCGGATTCGCGGGATTATCGAACTGTCGCGGACTCCAGGCATTGGGATTTTTTTCGGCAAGCTCCAGCGCTTTGGCGATCGCGCCCTTCATCCCCAAAGGTCCTGGCGTCAGAATAAGTTTTGCGCCTAAAAGCAGAAGCAACGTTCTTCTTTCCTGCGACATGGTTTCTGGCATTACCAAGGTAATGGCGTAGCCTTTCGCCGCAGCCACGAAGGCCAGTGCAATTCCGGTGTTCCCCGATGTCGGCTCTAAAATCTCCACCCCGGGTTTGAGTTTTCCTGTGCGTTCGGCCTCTTCTATCATCGCCAGACCGATGCGATCTTTTACGGAGCCTAAGGGGTTGAAGAACTCTAGCTTCAAAAGCAATTTTCCCGGAAGATCTTTTCCGATTCTTTGCATTTCTACCAATGGAGTTTGGCCAATTGTCTTCGTGATGTCAGAATATATTTTCATGAATGCCTGCCTCAATAATGTTCGAAAGGGCTGTCTTTAAGAATACTCCCAAGGTTGGTAGATGTTAAAGACTTACTTCCAGCAGTCCGGAAAAATAAAAGCGTTGTCTTGTATTGAGAATCCACATCTGTCATATTGCAGACAGTCCAAGTGCTTTTTGGGATTGAAATTGTCCCGATATTAATGTGAATTTGTTTGTAGGAGCAAAAAACTACATGAGTAAATTGAACGCCCTTTTTCTTATCCTCTTCGGTGTTGTCCTTGGACTGGGATGCTACTCGTTTATTTATGCCAAGGGTTACTCGTACATGTCGGATGACCCTAAAGCCTGTGTGAATTGTCATATCATGAATGAAAATATGGACTCATGGATCAAGGCCACCCACCACCACGTTGCCAAGTGCAACGACTGCCATCTTCCTCACAACATCATCGGAAAATATGCTGTCAAAGCTTTGAATGGCTTTAATCACTCGGCTGCTTTTACTTTGCAGAACTTCCCGGATCCTATTCGCATTCGGGAGCACAGTTTAAAAGTAGTTAAGAATTCCTGCTTAAGTTGCCACCAACCCATGGTTCAAGCAATGAACCATGGCGGTAAAAATATTAACGAAGAGACCAATTGCCTGCACTGTCATCGGAATGTGGGACACGCGAAATAGGAGTACAGTATGACAAAATCAAAGACGATTTTTCTGGCCGTAGGCGGTGCTGCCGTCGTCACGGTGTTATTGACAGCTCTGTTAGTAAATATCTTTGAACGCAAGAGCGAAGCTAAAAATGTCTTCTATCGTGTCGTTGAAATCACCGATGACATGGATGATCCAGCGATTTGGGGAAAAAACTTCCCGCACCAGTATGACTCTTATCTTCGCACGGCGGACATGCGCAGAACCAAGTACGGCGGCTCAGAAGCTTTCCCGCACGTTCCGACTGAAAAGGATCCGCGCGACACGGTTTCTCAACAGAAATTGGACGAAGATCCGCGCTTAAAGATTATGTGGGCGGGTTACGCGTTTTCAAAAGACTTCCGTGAAGAGCGTGGTCACGCTTACATGCTTTCTGACCAGATTTTCACCGAACGACAAAATGTCGCAAAACAGCCGGGCACGTGCTTGAACTGTCATGCTTCCACTTATGTGCTTTATAAAAAATTGGGTAACGGTGACATCACCAAAGGTTTCGAGGAAATGAACAAGGTCCCTTACAAAGAGATCGTTCATTCTGTGAATCACCCTGTTTCTTGCATCGACTGTCATGACCCTTCGACCATGTCTTTGCGTGTGACTCGTCCCGCGTTTATTGAAGGTATTAAAGCCTTTAAAGCCACTCAGGGCATCAAAGAGTACGACGTTAACAAAATGGCCACTCGTCAAGAGATGCGCACTTTCGTGTGCGGTCAATGTCACGTTGAATACTACTTCAAAGGCCAGGACAAGCGTTTGACTTATCCTTGGGCGGACGGCCTTAAAGCCGATCAAATTCTTGAGTACTACAAAAAAGACGGACATAAAGACTGGGTTCATGCGGATACAGGTGCGAGCGTACTTAAAGCCCAACATCCCGAGTTTGAAATGTTCAATCAAGGAACCCATGCCCGTGCTGGTGTTGCTTGCGTAGACTGTCATATGCCGTATGAGCGTGTGGGTGCGATGAAGGTCACAAACCACCACGTACAAAGTCCTTTGTTGAACATCAACAAAGCCTGTCAGACTTGCCACAACGTGCCTGAAAACGAGTTGAAGGCCCGAGCGGAAACGATCCAAGATCGCCACATGGAACTTCGTAATGTCGCGTTTGATGCTTTGATCGATTACATCAAAGACCTTAAAGAGTTTAAAGATATCGATTTGACGAAAACGCCGAATAAGAAGTTAGCGGATGCGCGTGATTTGCAAAAACAAGCCCAGTTCCTTTTTGACTTCGTTGAAGCGGAAAACTCTTCCGGCTTCCATGCGCCGCAAGAGTCGGCTCGCGTTCTAGGCCTTTCTATTGAAAAAGTGCGCGAAGGCCAAAAACTTGTGGCTGAGCTTCGCAGAGAATTAAAGACTGGGAAGTAATGCCCTGGTATCGACGTCTTATTAAAAAATTAGCCTCGATGGAGTTAGCGGTTCTGATTATCGCCTCCATCGCGGTGATCATTGCCATCGGCACCGTTGTCGAATCCAAATATGATGCTTGGACGGCGAAGAATCTCGTCTATTCATCCATCTGGATGTACCTTGCTTTGGGCGCTTTGGTTACGAGCTTGATCGCAGTGATCGCGGATCGCTGGCCTTGGAAGCCTCGTCACGCGTCCTTCATCTTCGCCCATGTGGGAATTATTATTCTTATTTACGGCTCTTTGCTGACTCAGATTTTTGGCATCGATGGCACCATTCGCCTTGCCAAAACAGACGGCCCGGTGAAAGAAGTGACTGTTCAGGAAACCGATCTTATCGTCTATCGTTCTCCTGATGGCTCGGACTATGAAAAAATCTACTCTGAAGAAGTGAACTTTCTTAAGAAGCCGGTGACTTCTGATAAACCAGTCCTTATCAAAAGCCGTGATTTGAATTTTGAGATCCTTGAATCCATCCCCTATTCTTTGCCCAAACTTCAGGTCGAGGCGTCCCCCCAACCGCAAAGTGGCGCGGCCGTCCGTTTTCAACTGGCGAACCCCAATGTCAGCCAAGTAGATTGGCTTGTTCAACGCAATGTCTTTGAAAAAGTGGAAGCGCAAGTGGGCCCGGTTCTGATGACTCTGGGTGGACTGTGGGATCGCAACAAAGCCATTAATGAAATTCGTTTTACGATTTCAGAAAAAGGGGCCTTGTCCTATGCGCTTTATGCAAAGGACTCGGCAACTCCTTTTAAACAGGGCCTCGCCAAAGAAGGTGACTTGGTTGAAACCGGCTGGATGGGATTGCAGCTTCGCATTCTTCGCTACTTGCCTAAGGCTGTCCAAAAATATGAACTGACTCGCTTGGATCACCCTGTTCCCGGAAGCTCCCCGTCGCTAAGAGTTCGCTACAACGGGCAGGAAAGTTATCTATTCTTGAACGACTACGTAAAAGTATTCACAGAAAATCGTGTGTACTTGGTGTCCTATCAGAATCGTCGACTGCCTTTGGGTTTTGAGATTTCTTTAGATGAATTTAAAAAAACAGACTATCCCGGCACCATGCGCGCGATGGCTTACCAAAGTTCTGTCGAATATGATGGCGGCAATAAAGCCTTGATCTCGATGAACGAGCCCTTGAAGTACAAAAAATTCTATTTCTATCAGGCGAGCTTTGAAGAAGGACCTAATGGTCTTGTGAAAGCATCCATTCTATCGGTTAACCATGACCCAGGCCGCGTGTGGAAGTACCTGGGATCAGCTGTGATGTGTCTGGGAATTGTGCTTTTGTTTTACTTCCGAAAAAGAAAAGCACAATAGCTTTATCTTATAGCTCCGCTTCTTTGGGTCGAACCTGAGCTTGGCGCCGCAGATCTGTTGTTCAAGGTGAGGCGGTTCTGCTGGGCGAGTATTCCACATCCATTTCGAACTCTTTGAATCACCTCGTATCGTGTCTTTACTGAAGGCTCTTTATCGGGATTACGAAACACATCTGCATCAAACTTGGATGCAAAGACGCCTTTTTCTTTGGTTTGAAACCACGCCTTAAGATAGTTACTTGTTCCTAGTTGCTCCGAAAGCTCTTTAAGATCGTAAGTTTTACTCATACTTTCGATTATTTGTATGCACTGATGAGCCTTCTTATCTTTCTTGGCCTCAATGAGCGCAGCTGGAGAGTTGAAGACATTTGGATAGTTATTCCAACACTCAAGCCCCACCTCATGACGTGGAGAATCTTTTGGCGCCATATACTGCTCACAAACTTCTGGCGACACAGATATACAACCATTCGCTCTTTTTCGATCTTTTGAAGCTATACATTCCGTATAGGAGGTCGCCTCTACACCATCTTTGAGCTCTAAAGTTCTGATCACAGAATCTTCCGAGAAGCCTCTCGCAGGTTCAATCGAAGTAATCTGGAGTGTTTCTTCCTTAGAGTCTGAGAAATTTGGTTCATTTATTGTTCTGACCTGAGCAGAATATCCTGGCATTCCTGACATAGCCAAGATCGTCTGCCTGTTGGGTTTCTTGATGTCACCCTCTCTCTCTTCGGCTGAGTTCAATTGAATACTCCAGCGCTCTTTGGCATTAGAATTGTAATCACGCTTTACGCAATACACATCTTTATTCAATACCCCGCCACTTATCTCTAGGCAATTCTCGGCATAAGAGTTCACTACAAACAGTGACACGAAAACAATTGCCGCAGTCTTTAGAATCAAGGTGACCCCCTTCAAATAGCAAAATGAAACCTCTGTCAGGTTATGACTTCTCATTGAGATGTCGAGTCCCGAAAAAAGCAATTAAGTCACCACGCGAACAAACCTCCCTACCTTCCCTACAGTGCCTTCTATTTGAGTTTTGTAAGGAAACTCCCTCGGAAATCCGTCTCATTATTGGATTTCCGAGGGATTCCCCCGTCTTTTGTCCCTTTAAAAAAGCTCATGAAACTCCGATAAGTTATTCGTGGAAAAGCTTATTCGGTCCGTTTTTGGTACAAGCCTCTTCTACGTCCTTTTTCTAGGGCTGGGGTCGTGTATTGACACGAGCATGTTCAATAATATGTCGTTCATTCCAGCAGAACTCACCATCATAGACGGTGGCATCTCGAAAAAATTGCCGGTGGGTGATTCTTCACTACTTACGAAAGATACAAATTTAAGAATCATTGGCGTCTCTAAACCTGGATCGACGATCAAGATTTACACCTCCCCTGCGGATCCGCTTTGCCAAAATCCGCCGCAGGATTCAGACGTGATCGGAACGGGCGGCACAAAAGGAATTGATTTCAATATCGATCTGACAACTCTTCCCGAAGGCCGCCATACGATCTGCATGTATGTTGAAAATCCCGCAGGTACTTCCACCGCCAAGCTGACTGAAATCATCATCAAAAGATCCGTGCAGGCTTTTTCAGGATTACAAATTTTACCCGCGCCCCGAAGCACCTCGCGACAACCCCAGTTTGTGGGAACGGCCGAGGCCGAGGCACGCCTCACTCTGCACGCAGGGACAGTTTGTTCAGGCACTGCGCTTGAATATCTGGCAACAGATAGCACGGGCAACTTTGTGATGCCCCTCTCTATTCAGAATTCCATTTTAATCGATGGCAACTTTAACTACTCTATTTTAGCAACAGATATCCTGGGAAATACTCGCTGCTCACCAGCGTTGGGTTATATTTTAGACACGATGATTTCGCCGACAGTCCTCCAGGCGATTGTTCCAGCAAGTCCTTCAAACAATGACTCTCCGACCATTGATGGAACTACAGAAGTAAACTCTTCCGTTGAGCTTTTCAACTCCGCCACTTGTTCTGGGGTCGTCCTTGCTTCGTATGACACCAACTCTCTTACGACGTTCCATCTCGCTTTGGATTCTGTATTAACCGCTGAAGGTCTTTATGACTTCACAGTGAAAGTCACGGACGATCTTGGCAATGCCGAGTGCTTTACGGCGCAAAAACAACCTTATCTTTTTGATGTGACACCGCCCGCTCTTTCGATCTCTTCACCCACTGCAAACTCGGCATTCCAAGGGTACTTTACCTTGGGTCTGACTTGCGAGGATGCGGCCCTTATCGCAGTCACCGGCGGTATTTCCTCTTCGGCCACTGCAAACTGTTCGGGCGGAAGTTTGAACATCCCATTGTCCTTAGCTGGCGTTGATGGCACAAAAAATATCCAGGTCGTTGCGACTGATGCTGCGGGAAATACGACGACCGCGAATATCAATCTGTTTAAAGACACCACGCCCCCTGTGCTCCCGACCTTTACGCGCGCATCAGCCAGTCCTACGTCAGCCGCAATTATGACGATAACGGCCAGTTCCTGCGCAGACATCGCAGGAGTGTTAGTTAAAGAAAATTCGACGATTCCGACGGGCACAGAGCCCGCTTGGGTCTCTTGCACAACGACTGCGGGCGGAATCTCGTTTGATTTAAGTACGACGCCCACGCAAGGAACTCGCAATATCCGCGTTTTCGTTCGCGATGCCACGGGAAATATTCAACCTTCTTTTGCCAGCGTGCTTGTGGACTACGACACGCTTCCACCGGCAATTTCTTTAGAGGCGATTCCGGGGTTCTTGGGGACCAACAGCTATTATGAATTTAAGTGGACTTTGACAGAAGGAAATGTACCGGCGGGTGCCAGCTTCGCTTTGGAATACAGCCAAAATGGCGGCGCCTCTTGGACGGGTCTTGCAACGACCCCGGTGGGCATCACTGGAGCCGTTAATAGCAAGATCTATAAGTACAAACAGTTTCTGCCTTCGACGCCGGGGCCGACAAGTTTTCGCGTGAAGTTAACTGATAGCACTGGGCAAACTGGGTATGGAAGTCAGTCGGCGCTTCTGCTTTACGATATCACGCCTCCTGAGATCACGCCGAACAGCTATTTGATCGAAGGCTTGCAAGGCCCCGTCACAGTGTATGATCCCTTTGTCAAAGTCAGCTTTGCCGCGACAGACAATCAAACGCCCGTGACCCAGTTTTGTCTTAAGAATGATTCTGCAGCCCCGGCACTGAGCAACCCATGTTGGATTGCCATTGATGCCCCTGGCGTGGGTGTACCTGTGGATTTAAGTGTCGCTTTGACTGATTATGATCATCTTGTCGACTGGCGCCAAGGCTCGTACACAGTGTATCTGTGGGTGCGCGATCAGGCAGGAAATGTTTCAAGCAACTTAGGTCCGATCAATGCCGGCACCGATAGAATTGCTGTCACATATTCACCAGTGCCGGACCCGACTTTAACAGATCTTATTATTTCAAAAAATCCCGCAGACACTGTGCAACCGGACCCTTGGGATCTGGTGACAACTCCGGGGACTCAGCTTTATTTAAAATGGAATCAAAAAGTCTATCTGGGAACTGCGAAAGTCAGTCTGTGGTACACGATTGATGGCAATGAATACATCCTGATCGAGGATAACGCAGAATCAGGCAGCGCGCTTTCTTGCAGTAACGCCGGAGCCGTGGATGCCTGCACTTACAGTTGGAATTCACCGGTTCCTGTCAATACAAGCTATAAGGTTCAAGTCCGGGTGAAAGATGGTATTGATCAGACGACCATCAAAAACACCGTTTACATCAGCAACCCTAACTTCAGACCTATCGCCGGGAATACAGACCCAGGGACGAATGGGTCCGCGAAGAAAGCAGCGTTTCGCGGGGGCGCTCCTGATAGCGGGTCCTTTGTTGTCACCCGCAACGGGATTCTTTTTTATCGAGACATTGCGCGCGGTCTTTTGATGGTCGATCCGAGCGACGGCGTACAAAAAATTGCTCTGAAGCTGGCGGAAACAACCACCGGTGACGGCGGTCCTTTGGCAAACGCGACATCTCAGGGAATTTTAAAGATCGCCCTTGATTTTGAAGATCGTGTTTTAGTATTTGAGCCAGAGCGCATTCGCCGTATCGATACACGGGCTTCACCGATGACGATCGAATCCATTATCGGTGCATTCAATGATGGACGTGTCGGCAATAACACGGCCGACTATGTCGCCGATCCTCACGACGTTAAAATAAAACTGCATCCCACGACCGTTTTATACGGCATGGGTTCCCCTTATTTGAACTTCCTGGCTTTACCTAATGGGGATATTTACTTCCAAACAGAGGCTCTTTTCACAACACGAGCTGCGGGCACTCGTATCAGGGTCTATCGCGGAAGCGCCGTCGAGCCCTATGTTGATACACTTCGCGTCGGTGGCGCGGGCGATTATGGCGATGCTTCGACGGACATTGGTGCTTGGCAATTTGCGCACCTGAAATTCCTTTTCGATCCTTTCTCTTACGTTATTCAAGGCGCCTACGTTACGACCAATCATCCGATTTATCCCGGCTGTAGCTATTTCAGCAATGCCAAAGTTAATATTGCAAATCTTCAGTCGTTGGGAGGAGGCCATCCCAATGTTCCTTTTGAAACCTGTACGGCGCCTTACCATATTCAAGGAATGAACGGACAAATTTACTCGATGAATCGCAGCAACCCTTGGGCCTTTCAAATTGTTAAATTCGATGGCGTTTCGAGCTGGTCGGTAGTTGCAGGGACCGGCGCTCGCAGCAGTTGTGTGGATGGAACTTTGGCCACGTCATGTTCCATTATTCCAAATGATGTCTTCGTTTCCCAAACCGGGCAAGTGTACTTCAAAGATGATGGACAAATTCGCATCGTCGGCAGCGACAATCGCATTTACACGCTTTATGGTTACAACTTAAGCAGCGGCGATGGCGGCCACCCCATGGAAGCTCGTTTGAACGAGATTGCGTCGATCGACCATGGGGTCAATGACAAAGTCGTACTTCTCGACACCCAAGCCGGACGATTTAGAGAAGTGGATTTTAAAGGCTCACCCGGAATGAAAACAATCGCAGGCAACGGCTCAGATGCTCCAGGCTCGGTGACTCCATTGGGAGTCGCCGCCAATACCAATCCCATTGGTATGTTCTGGGCGACACCGGGACGTTTTGCTACCAATCCTGCAACAGGTGATGTTTATTGGTATTGCGGAGGCTCCTCCAGTATTTGTCGTCTGAATCGCGCCTCGAATATATGGCAAAATGTTTTTGGAACAGGCGGAGCAGTTCCATATGAAACACCAGCCGCATATTATTCTTACGATCTTGATAATCCCACGTATCCTTTGGCTCCGTTGGGCTTCTACAATAATTCTTTATTAGTGGGGTTCGATTCCTGGAATGGATATGAACACTACAGAAGGGTCTGGCGCGAATTTGACGTGAGCAACGGATATGGACGTTTTGTTTTAGGAAATGGCAATCCTATATCCTCTACGTCCTGCAATAACGGATCGTCCGCCTCTTGCGTTCCAGAGTCTGCTTATTTTGGCTGGGGTATCGGCGTTGGCAGTCCGGTGCATCAAGTAAATACCGCGGGCGTCAACTATTGGCTCTTCTTGCACAATAACCAAAAAGACATCATGCGTGTGGGTGGCGGAACTGCGACCAAGCTTTTCTCTCTTGCTACGCGCGCAAGATCCATTTTATACAAATCTCCTTACCTGTATTATTGCTCTGCCCCTGAAAACGGTCCGGCCAAGCTTTATCGTAAAAACTTTAGCTCGCCATACACAGAGGTCGAACTTATTCTTCCTCACGGAAGTACTTGTGCCAGCTCTAAAATTATCTTCAAAAATGGCTCGGGAACCGAACCGGATCGCCTGGTCTTCCCTATTCAGCAAAACGGAATTTACGGAATTTCAGAATTCCTAGATCCCGCAAACTATGCGCCTTAATCGCGAACAGATCTTCCTGCGGACAGATTCAGAACGACGTGCAGAAGTTCAACCTTTACATTCCCTCTTTATAGACGTTGACGATTCTGCAAAGGGCTCCGAAAATATTCTTTTAAAGAGAGGACAAATATGGCGACTCAATCTCATACAAGTTCTGTTGTCAGTCATTGCTTCCGTTTGCGCCCTCAGCAGGATCTAAAGAAGGAATTGCTTTACTACTGTCAAATGCATCATCTTCACGCGGCCACTGTTATTTGCAGCGTAGGCAGTCTGTCCAAAGCCCATATTCGCCTTGCTGGTGGAAAAGATGTGGTCGAATTCCAGGGTCCCTTTGAAATCATATCTTTGAATGGCACCGTGAGCGCGGAAGGCATTCACATGCATATCTCCTTAAGCAACTTCGAAGGCACCGTCATCGGCGGACATCTGATGGATGGGTGTCTGATTCACACCACGGCAGAAATTATTTTGTTAGAAAACACCGAGCTTACTTTCGCTCGCGAGCAAGACGGCCACACTGGTTATAAAGAGCTCGTAGTGAAAAATAAATAGTTACGGTTCTGAGACAGCCGCAGAGAGTTTTAAGTATTTTGTCAAAAGTCTTGGCAGCAAGATTGATATTGAAACGAGTTGATGAGTTTTTGTGGTCACGTGCCGCGGATTTGGCATAATCAACTTGTGGAGGAACATCATGATGAAGTTCTTTATTCTGCTGGTCTTACTCACGACACTACTCACCTACAGAGCATATGCGGATTCAGGGATTGGCATAGTTCTGGGCGACCCCACCGGTATTTCGGGCCGTTTGGGACTGGACAACCGCCACTCTTTAGAAGGAGCCCTGGCTTACTCTTCAAGCCACTATGAAGGCCTGCATTTACATGCCACATACCTGTGGGATCGGGCGCGCACGATTGGGACCAGTGAAGGCCCCCTGGAAATGTATTATGGCCTGGGTGTGCGCGTGATAACAATTCAAGAAGGGAAATACGACGGCGACGTAGCCGTGGGTCCCCGCGCCCCTTTAGGGTTGCTTTATAATTTCACCAATCCCAATCTGGAAGTCTTCGGAGAAATCTCCGCAGCCTTGGATTTAGCCCCGAAAACAGATGTTGATCTGGATGTGGGGCTTGGTATACGAGTCAGATTTTGACACGCCACGGGGACAAAAAAACTAGTATATTTTCACACCGAGTCCTAAACTCCCTCGAGTATGTTTCTCAAAAGAAATTGCGTCACTCTCTGCTTTTTGATTTCTGCCGCTCTATTCATTAGTAGCTTATGGGGACGCCCCATCCACATCGACGACGTCTGGTTAGCAGAGTACTCTTATTGGCTTAGCAAATTGGGTTACGTAAAATCCGAGGCCATGCGCGGATTCTTTACGGCGGAGAAACAGCTCTTTGTCTATCATAAGTTATTCCAAATCCAAGGCGCTTGGTTGATAACTTGGTTTGGATTCAAACCTTATGTTTTAAAATCTTTAAGCCTGATCTACGTCCTAGGCACTTTACCCCTTTTAGGACTTCTGTATCGCCGTGGTTCTTCTAATAAAAAATATATTTTTCTATTGTTCGCCCTGTTTTTAGCCTTCTTTCATACTATGAACTTAGGTTTTGTTTTTCGTCCGGAAACCCATTTGGTATTCTGGGGCCTGCTCTCATATCTGCTCTTGGATTCTTATTTCGAGTCCCGCAAAAAATGGCTGCTACTGACATCAGCATTTATTTCTGGCATTGGCATCGCCACTCATCTCAATGGTGTGGTGTTCACTGGCGCATCTGTTTTGCTACTTTGGCTCTATCGCCGTTGGTGGGCTGGATTGGTCTTTGGAACTGTTGCGACATGGGGTCTTCTATTCTTTTTCACGTTTGATGTGAGATCGTGGGCCGACCTACACCAGCTTTATCTTCAACTCACGAATTGGCGCGATGTCTCTTCGGGCAAATATGGTTGGGAGTCGGTGTTCAGAATATTTTCTGAAACCTCGCGATACTTTCACAGTCCGCCTGAAATCGTTTACTCGATTATGCTGCTTTTACTAATATTCCCAGCAAGAAAACATGTAATTCAATTTCATAAAAGAACGCTCTACTATACGGGTTTGCTTTCCCTTTGTGTGGCGCAAGTCACTCACGGGCATAATACAAACTATTTGATGTATGCTTTGCCTTTTATGTTGGTACTTGCAACATGGTCATTTGAAGAACGACTTTCGGTAAATCATTGGAAAACTCCTGTTGCGGCTATCGGTGTATTTTTAGTTGTTTCCTGGGGCTATGACATTTCTAAATTTTGGGGCGCTTACAAGACTCATTCTCATAAAGAAATGCAGGAACTCGAAGTGATCACAGAAATCTTGCCGGAAAAGGCGAATGTTTTATCTCATCATATGCTTATTTTTCCAGGTATCGAAAAGTTGCGGATTCAGTCTTTAGTCACCTATCGTGACAAGGTTGAAAATGGCCTTTTACAAGCAACTCCAGAGTCCCTCTTCAACGAAGCAAATAAATTTGATATTGATTACGTCGTTTTAAATAAAGGCAATCAGGACTTCTTCAATACGATCCAAAACACATACGGATCATTTCGCTTCATGCCAATTCCGCAGGTAGAAAACTTTCGGGTCTACCAAAGAGTGCCCACTAAAAATTGATTCGCCGCTCTTCTATGACTAACGGGCCCTTTCGGACCTGATTGTGTATTGATGCGACGTATTCTCCGACCAAAGAGATAAAGAAGAGCTGAATTCCACTCAACAAGAATAAACCAACCATCAAGCTTGCCATGCCGGCGTTGACATTCGAACGACCATTCACAAAAAACAGAATCATCAAGAAAGCGGCATAACCCAAGCTTAGCAACGACATCACAAAACCGAAAATCAGTCCGACGCGAATAGGGACTGTTGTCGAAGAAACTATGCCGTTCAGAGCGAGATCAAAAAGGAGTCCCAAGCGTCCCTTGGCTGTGCCTTTTTCTCGCGCCTTCATGAAGTACTTAACACCAATCGATTTAAAACCACACTGCGCAATAAGACCGCGCAGATAAGGCTCATAGTCATCGAAAAGTTTCAGTGCTTCAACCACTTTACGGTCGATAAGCTGAAATTCGCCTGCATCCAGCGGAATTTTTGCTTTTGAAAATCGATTGACGAACTTGTAGTAAAGCTTCCGAGCAGTTTCGATAAGAAAGGGCTCATCTCTTTTGTCGCGCTGACCGTAAACGACCTTATAGCCTTTTTTCCAATACTCCACAAATGTAGGAATTAATTCAGGTGGATCTTGCAGATCCGCTGGCATCATGGGAATCACAGCATCACCCTTTGCACTAATGACGCCATTGAACATAGATCTTAAAAAGCCGAAGTTACTGGCATTGACGATGACTTTGACTCGGGCGTCCTTTGCTGCGATTTTCTCTAGCTCGAAGACGGTTCTGTCTTCAGAGGCATTGTCGCAAAAAATGTGCTCATAGTCATAGTCCGACAACTGCGTTTCAAAAATCTTCTTAATCGCTTTGTAGCAATCTTGAACATTCTCTTCTTCGTTAAAACAAGGCGTAACAACGCTGATTAGTTTTCCGTTTGACATGATTAAAAGCCCAACTATAGTTTACGACAAACTTTACTGAATTTATTTCATAACAGAGAAAAGGTCGACATGAAAGCAGTTATTTTAGCAGGAGGATTAGGCACTCGCCTTAGCGAGGAAACATCCCTTCGCCCAAAACCGATGGTTGAGATTGGTGGAAAACCGATTCTTTGGCATATCATGAAAATCTATTCTCACTACGGCATCAACGATTTCATTATTTGCCTTGGCTATAAAGGCTATATGATCAAAGATTTTTTTTTGAATTACAGTGCACACATGAGCGATCTGACCGTAGATCTTTCAACTAATCAGGCGACCTTCCACAACAATCGAAGTGAGCCCTGGAAGGTGACATTGGTCGATACGGGCGAACATACCATGACAGGGGGACGTTTAAAGCGCCTGAAGGAGCATTTAATAAATGAAGACACCTTCTGTATGACCTACGGCGATGGCGTCTGTGACGTGAACATCTCCGACTTGATTGAGTCTCATCAAAAACACGGTAAAATGGCGACCTTAACGGCAGTTCAGCCCGCAGAGCGTTACGGTGTCTTGGAGTTTGACGACCACAACCGAATTTCTTCATTTAAGGAAAAACCTGAAAACACCCACACCTACATTAACGGTGGCTTCTTTGTTCTTTCGAACAAAGTCCTCGAGCATATTTCGGGCGACAATATCATGTGGGAAAGGGAACCCCTAGAGACCATCGCTCGAAGCGAGAACCTTTACGCTTATAAGCATTCAGGGTTCTGGCAATGCATGGATACTTTGCGCGATAAAACACTTCTTGAAGAACTTATTAAAAACGGAAAAGCACCTTGGATAAAATGGACTTAAGATCTTTTTATAACGGAAAAAAAGTACTTGTTACAGGTCACACGGGATTTAAGGGCTCCTGGCTGAGCTGGCTTCTTTTGGATCTAGGCGCCAAAGTCGTGGGCTACTCTAAAGCTCCTATTGACTATCGCGGCAATCACTTCAATTTAACAAATCTTTCTAAAGAAATGGCCTCTTATGAGGGCAACACGCTGGATTATGAAAAGTTCCACAAAGTGATCACCTCGGAAAAGCCAGAGATTATTCTCCACTTGGCAGCCCAACCTATTGTCAACGTCTCGTACGAAGACCCGGTTGAAACATTTCAGTCCAATGCCATGGGGACAATTCACCTTTTAGAAATCATGCGCAAGACTGATTTCATAAAAACAGGTGTTTTTATTACCAGTGATAAATGTTATGAAAACCAGGAATGGCTGTGGCCCTATCGAGAAACCGAGACATTGGGGGGGCATGATCCTTATTCCGCAAGTAAAGCCATGGCCGAAATCGCAATCTCGGCTTATTATCGCTCCTACTTTAAAAAAATCGGTGTTGGTGTCGCCTCTGCGCGAGCTGGCAATGTTATCGGCGGCGGCGATTTCGCTAAGGACCGCATTATCCCCGATATAGTTCAAGCCATGGACGAGAGAAGACCCGTTATTCTTCGCAACCCGCAGGCTGTTCGCCCCTGGCAACACGTCTTAGATGTTGCGCGAGGATATTTGACTTTAGGAATGCACTGCCATCTTGATCCCGTGAAACACTCAACCCCATATAACTTGGCACCCCAGGGCGTACTTAACAAACACAATGTCTTGTATATAACGAAAAAATTCATCGAAGTCCTTGGCCATGGTGAATATCAAATTGATCCGACTTCAGGTAAATTTCACGAAGCCAACCTGTTACGCCTGGACCCGAGTAAAGCGATGGAATTTCTGGGATGGACCCCGACGTTTTCTCCGGATGAAACAGTGGCATTCACTGCGGCTTGGTATGGTGAGTTCCTAAAAAACAAGGACAACCTTAAAGCGGTCACGCTGAAACAGATCCAAGACTATCTTAAATTGAGTGAGGACTAATGAGGGTTTTTGTAACAGGTGCTACCGGAGGCATAGGCCGATTTGTTGTTCAAGAGCTCTTGAACCGAAATTGCGAAGTTGCCTGTCTTGTTCGAACCCCTGATAAATTAAATCCTCAAGCCTATGCGATTCAGGGTGATTTGAGTGAGATAGCAAAAATAGAAGACGCTTTTGCCAATTTCAGACCTGATACCATCGTTCACTTAGGCTGGATCGGCGTCGACCAGAAGGAAAAAGGCAGTGACTCGCAAATAGTAAATCTGCAGGTGGCGGTCGACCTGTTAAATTTGGCGCGAAAATACTCAGTTAAAAGTTTTATCGGCATGGGGTCTGAGTCCGAGTACGGCGTTCATAACAAAAAAATCGATGAAAACACCAGCACTCTTCCGCAAACGAAATATGCGATCGCGAAGCTGGCGACGGGATTGGTTTGCGAAAAAATCTGCAAAGAGCAAGGGATCAAGTTCGCTTGGCTCAGACTTTTTTCTTCCTATGGCCCCGGAGATCGTCAAGGCTCCCTTATGTCCCTGCTAATCCAAACCTTGCTTAAGAAAGAACCGATGAATCTTTCAGAGTGCAAACAGATTTGGGACTATGTACATGCCAGGGATATTGGGCGTCTTATTGCGACTATGACAGCCGAACTCAAAGAATCAGGATTTTACAATCTGGGGGGAGGGCAAGCCCAACCTCTAAAGAACGTTGTTTTGAAAATTGCAGAAATTATCGGGACAAATATTGAGGACCTGCATTTTGGAGCTGTCCCCTATTCTGCGAATCAGAATATGCATCTTGAGGCTGACATTTCAAAGCTTAAAAGAGTTTACGGCTGGGAGCCGCAAACTCCTTTAGATGTGGGGTTAGTCGAGACTGTGGAATATCACAAAACACGAGCTAGATAGCAAAGTACTTCGCCTGTGGGTGCATGAAGTAATATCCGCACACACTTGAAGGCGGTGTCATAGCAAAATTTTCCGTCAAGCGCACACAGGTGTTTTCATTGGCCTGCAGAAGCTTCCACAATTTGCCTTTTTCGCTGTGATCCGGACACGCAGGATAACCCGGCGCCGGGCGAATGCCGCGATATTTTTCCGCAATCAGATCCGCATTCGAAAGATTTTCTTGAATGCCGAATATTTCGCGCACTTTCTTATGCGTGTACTCGGCCAAAGCTTCGGCGATACGATCTCCGATGGCTTTCACCAAAATCGATGAATAGTCGTCATGGACTTTTTCGTATTCGCGCGCGATCTTTTCGATTTCTTCACCGGCTGTCACTACGAAAGTGCCAATGTAGTCTTGTCTTTGCACTTCAACTGGCGCCACAAAGTCGGCCAAACAATAGTAGGTATCATTGTTCGCTACTTTTTTACGTGTCTGTCGGTCAAAACGAAGTTTTTCTAGCGTCGCCCCGGATTCATCATATACAAAAACCTCATCTTCTTGAGATTTCGCGGCAAAAATGCCCACGCGCGCCTGCGGACGTACGCGATCGTCTTGCATGATTTTATTCAGCATTTGTTGAGCATCGTTAAAGAGCTTGGTCGCCTCTTCACCGTACTTTTCAGATTTAAGAATATTAGGGAAGGTGCCTTTAAGCTCCCACGCCCAGAAAAAGGGTCCCCAATCGATATATTCCACAACATCCCGAACCGAAACAGGGATCTCGAAAACACCCGTCTTAGAAGGCTTCGCAATATCAACGTTCTGCCAATCACAATTGAACTTCTTCTTGCGAGCCTCTGGTAAACTCAAGGCTTCCGCCTCATTGAGTGAGGTCACATATTGTTCTCTCATTCGGTGATTTGTTTGTTTCACTTCTTGGGTGTAGGTCTCTTTGCTGTTGGGGCTTAAAAGCTTATTACAAACCTCTACAACCAAAGAAGCATCCGCCACGTGCGCGACGACACCTTCGTAATGAGGGTCAAGTTTGACCGCCGTGTGAATCTTACTGGTGGTCGCGCCACCAATCAGCACCGGCAACTTCAAGCCCGCACGCTGAAACTCGCCCAAGTTAAAAATCATTTCATCCAAAGAGGGCGTGATCAGACCACTCAAACCGACCATGTCGGCTTGATGCTCTTCAATGGACTTCATAATCTGCTGAACGGGAGTCATCACCCCCAAATCGACCACTTTATAGCCGTTACAAGCCAAGACGACAGAAACGATGTTTTTACCGATATCATGAACGTCCCCCTTCACCGTTGCGATCACAAAGGTGCCACGACTTTGCAGACTCGACTTGGATTTCTTTTCCTCTTCCATAAAAGGTTCAAGATAGGCCACCGCCTTCTTCATAACCCGCGCGCTTTTTACTACTTGAGGCAGGA
This sequence comes from Bdellovibrio sp. ArHS, assembly GCF_000786105.1. Taxonomy (NCBI): domain Bacteria; kingdom Pseudomonadati; phylum Bdellovibrionota; class Bdellovibrionia; order Bdellovibrionales; family Pseudobdellovibrionaceae; genus Bdellovibrio; species Bdellovibrio sp. ArHS. The sequence continues at coordinate 64,236 of NZ_JTEV01000001.1, read as the reverse complement.
ACATTTTTCCCGTGCCAAAAAGCTCGCCAACAACCTTCATGCCTTCCATCAACGGACCTTCGATGACATTTAAGGGACGATCCAAAGACTTTCGGGCCTCTTCAGTGTCCTCAACAATGTAGGTGTCGATCCCATTCACAAGGGCGTGAGTAACCCGTTCTTGTAACGACAGCTTACGCCAATCTTCCGCGTGCTGAGATTTAGCCGCGCCTTTTTCCTCTTTGAACTGCTCGGCGATACGCAGAAGCTTTTCTGATGATTCCGGAGACTTATTAAGTACGACGTCTTCGACCAGGGTGCGCAATTGCGGCTCGACTTGTTCATAGACTTCAAGCATCCCCGCATTCACGATCCCCATATCAAGACCCGCTTTGACGGCATGATATAAGAAGACGGCGTGCATCGCTTCGCGAACTTTATTATTTCCCCGGAAACTGAAACTGAGATTTGAGATTCCTCCGGAAGTGTAGACTCCCGGACATCTTTTCTTAATTTCAGAAACGGCCTCGATAAAGTCCACCGCGTAATTGTTGTGTTCTTCCATGCCGGTCGCGACGGTCAGAATATTCGGATCGAATACGATATCCGCTGGATCAAAATCCAACTTTTCAGTCAGAAGCTTGTAAGCTCTTTCGCAAATACGCACTTTGTCTTCACGTGATACAGCCTGACCTTTTTCATCAAAAGCCATGACGACAACAGCAGCCCCATATCTTTGCAGAAGTCGCGCCTGACGTAAAAACTCAGCCTCGCCTTCTTTCAAAGAAATGGAGTTTACGATGGGCTTGCCTTGCAGACATTTAAGACCGGCTTCCAACACTTCCCATTTGGAAGAGTCAACCATCACAGGCACTTTTGCGACATCAGGTTCCGCCGCCAAGAGGTTCAAGAAACGAGTCATGGCCTTCGGGCCATCGATCATTCCTTCGTCGAAGTTGACATCCAGGATATTGGCACCATTTTCAACCTGACTGCGAGCCACATTCACGGCTTCTTCATATTTATCTTCTTTGATAAGTTTCGCAAACTTCGGCGATCCGGTGACGTTGGTTCTTTCCCCCACCATCACAAAATTGCGCACTTGATCCCATGACAAATTGTAAGGTTCCAGACCACTTAACTTCATGCCTTCGTTTTTCCCAGTAGTTTTGGCATGAGGCTTTTTGTCTTTCAAAAGATCAGCGATAGTTTTGATATGCGCAGGCGTCGTTCCGCAACAGCCGCCCAAGATATTTACAATGCCCTCTTCGGCCATCAATCCTAACTGATAGGCCAGAGATTCTGGGGTTTCATCATAGCCTGTGGGGCTCAGCGGATTAGGCAATCCCGCATTGGGATAACAAGATACAAAACAATCGGAAACGCGCGCCAGTTCACGAATATAGGGATGCATTTCTTTTGCACCCAACGCGCAGTTGATACCCACACTTAAAGGTTTGGAGTGGCGAACTGAATTCCAGAAGGCCTCAACAGTTTGTCCAGAAAGAGTGCGCCCTGAAAGATCCGTGATCGTCACAGATAACATCAAAGGCAGCTTTTCTCCCCGTTCTTCCTCGACTTCAGAAATCGCAAACAAAGCGGCTTTTAAGTTCAGAGTATCAAAAGTTGTTTCAGGCAGAAGGATATCTGCCCCACCATCCAGAAGCCCTAATACTTGCTCTTTGTACGCGTTTTTCAGCTCGTCATAAGTAACCGCGCGATATCCTGGATTGTTAACATCCGGACTGAGCGAGGCAGTCCTATTCGTCGGTCCAATGGCTCCGGCGACATAACATCGTTTGCCGGTTTCTTTTTCAAAATCAAGGCAGGCTTGTTTTGCGAGTTTTGCCGCAGCAACGTTAAGTTCATAAGCCAAATGCGAAAGCTCGTAATCAGCTTGAGCGATCGACGTTCCATTGAATGTATTTGTCTCGATGATATCCGCACCTGACTCCAAATACTGCTTATGGATGGCGTAGATAACCTCGGGCTTTGTTAAAACTAAAAGATCGTTGTTACCTTTCAGATCCTTGGGATGATTTTGAAATCTTTCACCACGATAGTCAGCCTCAGTGAGTTTATGAAGCTGGATCATCGTTCCCATTGCTCCATCTAAAAACAACAACTTGTTCTGAAGTATCTGCTCTAATTCCCTGAGGAGAACTGACTTTTTCATGAAACTATTTACCCCATCTTTGTAAAGATACTTTACGGCCCGTTCGAGCCGACGCGAAGCTCATATTTTAAGTTAAAGTGCCCGTGACTATTTAAATCCCTTAACGACCTTCACTATGGAATGGACGTCATTGAGCACATAAAAGTGCACCGCCGGAACACCGAAATTCAAAAGACCTTCAACTTGCTTGCGACACCAGTTCATGCCGATTTCGGCTGCATGTTGCGGGCTTTCCAATAAGCCATCGACTAATTCTTCTGGCAAATCGATATAGAAATTCTTGGGGATGGTTTTAAGCTGATTTGCCGACTTCAACACTTTCAGGCCTGGAATAATAGGCACAGTGATGCCAGCTTCCCGGCATTGCGTGACGAAATCAAAATACTTTTGATTATCAAAAAACATCTGCGTGACGATGTAGTCAGCGCCCGCCTCAACCTTTTTTTTCAGGTTTTGAATGTCGTTCTTCAAACAAGCCGCTTCAAAATGTTTCTCTGGATACCCCGCCACCCCGACACAAAAGTCTAAGGAGTCAGCACGATCCAAATCATCAAGAAACTTACCGTCTCGCAGATCTTTAATCTGCGAAACCAAGCCTGAGGCATAACTATTCACCGTGCGATCAACGCGGATCTGCTTTTGAAAATTAGGCGTGTCGCCACGCAGAGCCAGGACATTCTCGATACCCAGAAAGCTTAATTCGATCAAGGCGTCTTCAGTCTCTTCTCTAGTGAAACCCAAACAAAGGATATGGGCGACCGTATCGATCTTAAAACGGTTCTGAATAACGCCGCAGATTCCTAAAGTCCCGGGACGTTTTTTCAAGGTCTTTTTTTGAATGGTCCCGTCGATGCGTTCCTGAAAGTAAGAGGTTGAACTATGAGAAGTCACATCAATCCATGGCGGATTCAGCGGTGCTAAAGCTTCCACGACTTCAATAATGTCCTTGATACTTCTTCCACGCGGTGGCGGAACGATTTCATAGCTAAAAAGTGGGGCTTGCGCCTTTTCGATGTGTTCAATTACTTTCATACTTTAACAATTAAAACCTATCAGTGAACGGTGCAAGAGGTTTATTCATTTAAACACTCATCGCCTTAATGCAAGTCTATCATATTCTTTCGACAAAGAGGAATTATCTCAAGTTGAGAGGAGGCAGCAGAACCCCCTCACTCTAGGGGTTTTTCATTTGGTGCGGAACATATTCGTGAACCACACGTGATAACGAGTCTTTAATCAACCCAGCGTCACCTTGCGCGCAGACGATCTCAAGACGACCCAATGCCTCCAGAATAGTCTCTTTCGGTAAGGAGTATTCTTTCGCTCTGAGAATGCGAGGATGGGAGGTTTTCTCAGCATCCGCACCAATTAACAACTCTTCATAGAGCTTTTCCCCGGGACGCAAACCACTGTAAACGATTTCAACATCTCCCTTAGGGCAGGACGAATCTTTAACCGTCAATCCGCTCAGCTCGACCATTCGTCGGGCCAGCTCCACAATTCTTACGGGCTCGCCCATATCTAGAACAAATACTTCACCCCCTTGTGCCATCGCCCCTGCTTGAATCACAAGTTGGGCGGCTTCAGGGATGGTCATAAAATAGCGGATAACATCCGGATGAGTCACCGTTACGGGCCCGCCTTTTCTGATCTGCTCTTTAAAAAGAGGCACAACAGAACCGGAAGAACCCAGGACGTTTCCAAAACGGACCATGGAAAAGATCGTCCGCGTGGATGTTTCGGCATAGGCTTGAAGAATCAACTCAGAAAGGCGCTTTGAAGCACCCATGACATTCGTGGGTCTAACGGCTTTATCGGTGGAAATCAGGACAAAGTGAGATACTCCGAATTCTTGAGATAAAGAGGAGACTCGTAAAGTTCCAATCGCATTATTAACAATACCCACACCGGGATTTTCTTCAACCAAAGGCACATGCTTGTAGGCAGCTGCATGGTAAACAGTGTCGATCTGCGCTTCCAAAAAAACTCGGCGCAGGGCTTTTTCATCACATACATCGGCAAGAACCGGTTTCACCCGAAGCTGAGGAAAGTGTATGCGCATTTCCCGCTCTATACTGTAAAGAGCGAATTCAGAATTATCCAAAAGGATTAGTAAGGAAGGAGCGTGCTTCGCTATTTGTCGGCACAACTCAGAGCCGATAGAGCCACCAGCCCCCGTGATCAGCACCGTCTTTTCAAACAAGCACTTTCGTAAAAGACTTTCGTCAGGCGGCACGGCATCGCGCCCCAACAAGTCCTCAATACCGACTTCACGCAGGTCACTCACTGTGACGGAACCGTTCACAAGTTCCGCAACCCCGGGCACTGTTTTTAAGACCGCACCATAGGGTCGCAAGCCCTCGATGATTTCTCTGCGACGACTGCGGGCCGCCGATGGAATAGCCAAAACAATCTCATCAATATTCTTTTTGACCAGAACCGCCTCAAATTCATCAGGTCCGAACACTTTAAGTCCGGCCAAATAGTGCCCCTGCAAATCCGGATCATCATCAAAGAAAGCGACCGGATTGAACTCCTTGGAGTTCACGAGGGCAAAAGCTATTTGAGTGCCCGCTTTGCCGGCACCATAGATAGCCACCTTTTTTCGTGCAACACCCACCTGCTCGGCACTGAGGATAACAACCCGAGCTAATGCTCGCGTGACGGCGATACAGCCGATGGCCAGAATCCAAAATATAACAAGACTTGAGCGCGGCACCTGATCCAATCTGACCAGGGCCACCAAGGCTAACAACAAAATGGAAAGCACTGAAACGCCGTAGAAAACTGTCCAGAAAAATTTCGCACTTGTATATCGCACTATCGAGCGATACAGGCCCAACCGCGTAAAGATAGGAATGGCAATAATTGGCAAAACCAAGAATAGCCAAAGGTATTCTCCGATACGGGGGCTTACGGTTCCGAAACGAAGAGCAATCGCCAGCCACAGCACGAATGGCAAGAGGATGACGTCTGTAAACATCATCAACAATATCTTCAATCGTCGCGGCCATGCCGACAGTTTTACAAAAAAGGACATCGCATAAACCTTAAGCCATCACGAAAAGCATTAGGCTTTTACCAGATTTGGCGCCGGTTGACGGTACTTACCCCGAGTATCCACAAGCAGTTTTGAATTTTTCAAAATCATGTCGTAGTCAAACCTATCGTGATCTGTCGTCAAAACAACACAATCGTAGCCCTGAATCACTTCAGGGGTCAGTGCCACTGATTTAAGATCAAAGCGATGTTCACGCATTTTCGGGAAAACCGGAACATGCGGATCTGAATAGTCTAATTTCGCGCCGTCATCTCTGAGTTTTTCCATTAGGAATACCGACGGCGACTCGCGCATGTCGTCGATATTCTTTTTATAAGAGATCCCCAGTACAAGGACCTTCGAGCCCTTCACGGATTTCTCGCGCTCATTCAAAGCGACCGCAATTTTCTTCATCACATACTTTGGCATGGCAGTATTAACCTCACCCGCCAACTCAATGAATCTTGTGTGCAGACCGTATTCGCGGGCCTTCCAAGTTAAGTAGAAAGGATCGATAGGAATACAGTGCCCACCGATTCCCGGTCCAGGACGATAAGCCACAAATCCAAACGGCTTCGTCGCCGCGGCATCAATGATCTCGTGAATATCAAGACCCATCTTGTCTGCGACAATTTTCATTTCGTTCACAAGCCCGATGTTCACCGCGCGATGGATGTTTTCCAAGAGCTTGGTCATTTCCGCAGCTCGGGTTGAGCTGACAGGAACCACCTTATCAATAACGCCGCCATAAAGAGCCATTCCGACTTCTAGGCAGGCTTGCGAGTACCCACCGACCACCTTGGGAATAGTTTTAGTCGAAAACTTGGGATTGCCCGGATCTTCACGCTCTGGAGAGAAGACCAAAAATATGTCTTCCCCAACTTTGAATCCTCTAGACTCGATGCGTGGTTTCAATTCTTCATCGGTGGTCCCAGGATATGTTGTACTTTCCAGTGAAACAATTTGTCCCTGACGTAAATAAGGAACAAGACTTTCCGTGGTATTTAAAACGAAGCTCAAGTCAGGTTCACGATATTTATTAAGAGGCGTCGGCACGCAAAGAATAATGGCGTCCACTTTAGAAGCTTCGGAAAAATCCGTGGTGACCGTAAAGTTACGCGCCGTCGCGGCCCTTACATCCGATGCATGAATGTGCTCAATATAACTTTCACCAGCGCGAATTTTTTTAATCTTCGCTTCATCAATATCAAATCCAACTACAGGAAAGCCCTCTTCAGAAAAGCGCAACGCCAACGGCAATCCGACATAACCCAAACCAACAATTCCAATAACAGAATTCTTTGACTTAATCTTCGAAACTAAATTTTTCATATTTCCCCAACTACCAAGATAGACGATGAATCCTATCCTTACCGAGGAAGTTAAGTAAACAGTTTTAGCTCCCGAAATAAGTATTTATCCCAGAGAGTCAAATTCTCTTCTTCATCCCCCCACTTCGCAGCGGCTTTTTCAGCGAATACGCCAACGAAGTTTCTGCTCGATTTCTACTCAGGAAGACCGGCACCCCAGATCTCTCGCCCGTCTTACTTTTCCGCAGAGCAGGCGGCAAAAATGCTGGGCACCCCTGACTATCCGCATCGCCCTGAGTTTCTGAATACTCACTTTTCAAAATTTCAGGATCGAGCTTGAACTCGAGCCTTGGGCTTCCGGCCTTTTCTTTGTTTCACTTTTTATGAAATCTTGCTGCCGACATCTTCGGCAACTCCACTGCCACCTCGCGAGCCCCGCCCACACTCGACAGTTTTCAGATTAAGCGCATCGCATCACTCAGCGCGATGCTCAGTCTTCAAGCAGAATCCCGCACTAAATATTTCGATTTCTTAAGAAAAATTTACAAACCAAATAAATTATGTACTATAGTTCCTCGCTATCACCCGAACAAATTAAACTGCGAGCATGCAATGTCTGAAACAAATTTTTTAAATGTTACCGAACTTGCCGGTGACGAGGTTTCAAAAGATCAACTCTTTCGTTTTTTTCAACGATATGGTTGGGCTGCCCAGTATACCGGAGGCAAAGACGTTCTGGAAGCCGCCTGCGGAACCGGCCCGGGTTTAGGCTATCTTTCCAGCCAAAGCAAATCACTGACCGCCGGAGATTTTTCTGAAACAGTCTTATCTGTCGCAAAAAATCACTATAAAGATCGCATTAAGTTGCTTCCTTTTGATGCGCAAAACAGCCCTTTTGCAGACGCCTCTTTCGACGTCGTTATCTTGTTTGAAGCTATCTATTATTTACCTGATGCCGCAAAGTTTATCGACGAGTGCCGCCGCATCTTACGACCTGAGGGAACTTTACTTCTGGCGACCGCCAACTGCAGTCTTTTCGATTTCAACCCCAGCCCTCACTCTACCAAATACTATACGGTTCCGGAGTTGACGGCGCTGCTAAACTCAAAGGATTTTTCCGTCGAGTGCTTCGGGGGCAGCCCCATTTCCAGACAAGGACTGAAAAACAAGATCTTCAGTGCCTTAAAAAAATTCGCGGTCACATTCAACCTTATCCCAGGCTCGATGAGCGGCAAAAAGCTTCTAAAAAGGCTCGTCTTCGGAAAGCTGGTCACTATGCCGAAAGAGCTGACCAGCTCTGAGTTAAAATACAAGCCGCCAGTATCCATTTCTGCATCTAAAGAAGATTTCGAACATCAAGTTTTATATTTCAAAGCTACAAAAAAAGGAAAACAATGAAACAGATCCCCTTTTTCAACTATCCTGCCCTTTTCGCAAAAGAAGAAAAGGACCTCATGCCAATAATTAATGATGTCCTCGCTCGTGGCGCGTACATCATGCAAAAAGATCTCTTTGAGTTCGAAGAGAATCTGGCAAAGTATCTCGGGGTTAAACACTGTATCGGCGTTGCCGACGGCACTATCGCCCTGATGATGGGACTTCGTGCCGCGAAAGTCACCGAGGGTGACGAAGTCATCGTCCCTTCGCACACATTTGTCGCCACCGCCGCAGCCGCGCACCACGTCGGGGCAAAGGTTGTCTTAGCGGACTGCGGAAGAGATCATCTTATTGATCCAGAATCCATTCTGAAAAAAATTACCAAAAAAACCAAGGCCATCATGCCCGTTCAGCTTAATGGCAGAACTGCCAACATGGACATGATCTGCAAAATCGCTGACGATCACGGGCTCAAGATCGTTGAAGACTCGGCCCAAGCCTTGGGTTCTAAATTTAAAGGCAAATTTGCAGGAACTTTCGGCGTATCCGGTTCTTGCAGCTTCTACCCTTCAAAGACTCTAGGCTGTTTTGGTGATGGCGGAGCTGTTTTCACGGACAATGACGAAGTTGCTGATTATATCCGCCTTCTTCGTGACCACGGCCGCAGCCCTACCACAGGCAATGTTATCGAGTGGGGCTACAACTCTAGATTAGACAACGTTCAAGCCGCTGTTTTGAATTACAAGCTAAAGACTTACGACCAAGCCATCACCAAACGAAGAGCTTTGGCCTCTATATATACAGAGAGACTGAGTGACATCCCTGAGTTGTTGTTACCTCCTGGACCAAACTCAGACCCAAATCATTTCGACATTTTCCAAAACTATGAAGTTGAAGCCGAACAAAGAGATGCTTTGCGCAAGCATCTTGACGACAACGGTGTCAAAACCATCATTCAATGGGGCGGAAAAACTTTGCATCAATTTAAAGATCTAAAGTTGAACGACGACGTTCCAAGAACTGAAGAAATGACGAAAAAGTTCTTCTTATTACCAATGAATACATCACTTGAGAATTCCGACGTTGAATATATCTGTGATGTGATTACAAAATTTTACAAAAAGAACTAAGGACTATTTTTACATGACAACTGTGAATGTCGAGGCCGGCCTCCGAACAAATGCAGAAAAAGTCGAAGCACAACTGATCAAGGAGTGCTTCGAGAAAAATCCAGAACCCTGGGAAAAGAAACTTGAAAACTTTCCCAAATACGTACGCAGACAGAACCTAACGCGTTTCTTGGCGTTGTATGAAATCTTTAAAAGAGTTCAGCCGGTAAAAGGCTCCATCATCGAATGTGGGGTTTTTCGGGGTTTTGGAACAATGACATGGGCGAAGCTTTCCGCCATCCTTGAGCCAGTGAACTTGACCCGACGAATTTACGGTTTCGATTCCTTTGCCGGCTTTCCTGCGGTTTCGGAAAAAGATCTCAATAACTTTTCAGCGCACGTAAAGCGCGGCGATCTGTATGCGGACTCGCAAGAAGAAATCTTAAAGTTGGCGGAAATCAACGATTCCACAAGATTCCTGGGGCACATCCCTAAGGTCAAACTGATCAAAGGTGATGCCACACAAACCATTCCGAAATTTATCGAAGAACATCCGCACCTTCTCGTGAGCCTTTTGTTCCTGGATTTTGACTTATACGAACCCACCAAGGTGGCTTTGGAGCACTTCTTACCAAGAATGCCTAAAGGGGCCGTCATTGCGTTTGATGAGTTGGATAATCCGCTATGGCCAGGTGAAACCATGGCCATGCTTGAGGCGACGGCGCAGAAGAAATTGCGCATAGAACGCCTTGATTTTGACCCTTATATTGGATTTGCAGTTATCGACTAATCGTTTGGATGGACGTTATGGATTTGGCCAGTCTCGCAAAGAAAATTCGCATTCACGCCTTAAGAATGACCAGCAAAGGTGGAAGTTCTCATATCGGCTCGGTATTCTCGATGGCAGATATCGTTGCCGTTTTATACGGCAAAGTTCTTCATGTTAACCCCGAGAATCCGAAAGACCCCAACCGCGATCGCTTCATCTTAAGCAAAGGGCACGCGGGTGCCGGTGTTTATGCGGCGCTTGCGGAAAGAGGTTTTTTCAGTACGTCGGTGCTAGAAACTCACTACCAAGATGGCTCTATTTTGAGTGGTCACGTTTCTCATAAGGACATTCCGGGCGTTGAACTATCAACCGGTTCCTTAGGGCATGGCCTGCCCGTCGGCGCCGGCATGGCCTACGCGGCGAAGCTCGATAAGAAAAAACATCGAGTCTTTGTTCTGCTCAGTGACGGCGAATGCGACGAAGGTTCAAACTGGGAAGCCATTCTATTCGCTGGCCATCATAAATTATCTAACTTAGTGGCAATCATCGACTACAATAAGATTCAAAGTCTGGCGTCGGTTCAGGAAACTTTGGCTTTGGAGCCTTTCGCCTCCAAATGGCAAAGCTTCGGCTGGAATGTCGTCGAAGTCGATGGACACAATCATCAAGACCTTGAAACAAAAATCACCGAAAATCTTGCGACGACAGAAAAACCTCTTTGCGTGATTGCCCATACGACCAAAGGAAAAGGTGTTTCTTTCATGGAAAACTCGGTTCTTTGGCATTATCGTACGGCTAAAGGAGAAGAGTTCGAATCAGCTCTGGCTGAGCTTGAGGGGAAAAAATGAGAGATCAATTTATAAAAACTCTGACCGAACTGGCAGAAAAAGATCCCAAAATATTCTTGATTACAGGGGACCTGGGCTTCGGTGTTTTAACTGACTTTGCCAAAAGATTTCCGAACCAATTCCTTAATATCGGAGTTGCCGAACAGAACATGGCTGGCGTCGCTGCCGGAATTGCTCTGGAAGGTCGAACGGTTTACATCTATTCTATTGGAAACTTTCCATCTTTGCGCTGTCTGGAGCAAATCAGAAACGATGCTTGCTACCACAACGCCAACGTTAAAGTCGTTTGCATCGGTGGGGGCTTCAGCTATGGCGCTCTGGGAATGTCCCATCACGCCACGGAAGATTTGGCTATCATGCGATCTCTTCCCGGTGTCAAAGTTTTCGCACCAAGCGATCTTTGGGAAACCGCAGAAGCGACGAAAGCCACCGCGAGTACCCCCGGCGTTTGTTATCTAAGACTGGATAAATCCAAGGCGGATACGGTGCCGTTAGAAAACGAATCTTTTAAATTCGGAAAACTTCGCACTTTAAAACAGGGTTCCAGTTTGGCTTTGCTTAGCGTGGGTGGTATTACCGAAGTGGCCTTAGAAGTTTCAAAAAAGCTCGACACTTTAGGTATTAGCAGCTCCGTGATTAGCGTGCACACACTTAAGCCTTTTGATGACGACGGTCTAAAAGACGTTATTAAAAATCATAAGTATCTTGTCACGATTGAAGAACACAATCTGACCGGAGGACTTGCCGGAGCGGTTGCCGAGTCAGCCCTTATGTCGCAAGCTTATCCATCACAATTCTTAAGAATTGGCTTGCAAGATACCTACTCGTCTGTGGTCGGAAGCCAGAATTATTTGAGAAAATATTATAACATGGATGCAGAATATATTCTGAACCGCATCTTGAAGATGGTTCATTAGAATAAATAGGAATTTTTTGTGAAAAGACTTTTAGATATTTTTGTTTCTTTTTTCGGTTTGTTGGCATTGTCGCCGATCCTATTGCCGGTGATGTTTTTCGTCTGGAAGGAAGATAAGGGATCGCCTTTTTACCGTGCCCCTCGCGTTGGCAAAGACGGGAAGATTTTTAGAATGCTAAAGATGCGCTCTATGCGCCTTAACGCCGATAAAACCGGTGTCAATTCAACCAGCGCCAGCGATCCCAGAATCACTCAAGTTGGCCACTTTATTAGAAAGTGGAAAATTGATGAAATTACGCAACTATGGAATGTGCTGGTTGGCGATATGAGCTTGGTGGGCCCAAGACCCAACGTGAAAGTTGAAACGGACGCTTATAACGAAACCGAAAGACAGTTGTTAAGCATCGATCAAGGCATCACAGATTTTGCTTCCATAGTTTATTCCGATGAAGGTGATATCTTAAATGGTGCCAGCGATCCGGACTATGCTTATCACCACTTGATCAGACCTGGAAAAATCAAGTTGGGTCTTTTCTACGTTCATAACAGAACGTTTATCGGGGATATTTGCATCATTTTACTGACTCTTGTTGCTCCGTTTTCAAGAGAAACCGCCCTCAATGGTGTGCAAAAACTATTGAAGTCTATGGGTGCCGATGACAACCTTCTGGAAATTGCCAGCCGAAAAACTCCATTAATTATTAATGGAGCCACTCGCTAAAGAGATTTTATGGAGATATTTAATCATATCTCCATAAACATTTTCTGCCTTGAATCTTTCGTTAAAAACTGAAGACGCATTGTTCTTCATTTTGGACAGCTCGCTCTTATTATTCAAAACACTTAAAAGCTGAGCTGTCAGAGCTTGCGAATCTCCCGCTGCATAAGAAACACCACACTGCTGTTCTCTTAAAAAATCTTCAAAGTAACCGCGCAAACTGGATACGACAGGCAGCCCTGCGGAAAGATATTCGATTGTTTTATTAGGGATATTGCCCTTAAATCCCACACTCTCATAGTAAGGCGCAAGTCCCACATCTGAGATATCCATAAGAGCTTTAATGTCGGCGGCCCCTACCCAACCAGGGAAAATGACAGAATCCAGGTCCTTTGCCAGATTCTTATACCTTTCTAGACTTTCTCCCGCGCCACAAATAACAAACAACGCAGAGGCATTTTTATCTTTAAGCTGTCTTGCAGACTCAATGACCGTTTCGATATCAAACTGTGCCCCTAGGGTCCCAAAAAAACAGGCAATCAAATCGGCCCTGTTTCTAGTGATTCCCTTACTTTGCCATTTCGTCTTTGCACTTTCCAGTTCCGTAGCGGAAATCTTTCCGACACTGTAGCCAAAGGGGAAGTACTTGTCCGTAGGGTTGGCTTTTCGATTTGCCAGATTTAATCCCCACTCCACAAAATCCGGAGCACAACCGGTAATTGCAGTCGCACGTCGACAAGAATGAATAGCCATCCATTTCATCGGAAGCAAAAGTAGCTTAGCTACAAATCTCAATTTTGCAGGCACATGTTCCAAAAATAAATCCGGCCACAAGTCTCTGATATCAAGAATGACAGGGACGCCGTGCTTTCTTCCGTAGGAAACTGTCGCCCAAGATAACTCTAAGGTCGGCAAAGAGCATAGAATCACATCGGGCTTCGACATGTTTCTACTTAATTTTTTAAACTGTCTAGCCACCAGAAGATGATCCCATATTCTGCGCAAAGAAATATTGGCGGAATAGCCGCAGCCGCGAAGTAATTTTATTAAAAAATTGTCCTTATACTGGATGTCCGTATTACTGGAAGCCCGGTGCTTTTTTTGGCTATGATCAAACGTCGAATTCCACCAGACCACCTCGTGCCCCGCTTCGCTCAACATATTTGCAAGAATACCGACTCTCAATAAACGAACACCGCCGCTATCCGTAGGCAGAGGTTCTCCCACTGTGACCAGCCAAACTTTCATACCACTTCTCGATTCCTAAACTTTTTGATTTTAACGAAGACGTAGCGCAGACACAAGAGAGCTAAAATTGGAAGAACTCCTTGCGCCAACAAAATCGCTTGAACAGAGGCCGAGGACCACCATAACCCCATCAACACCAGAGCGATGACGTAAAGCGATTCACCTAATTCTGAGCCATCACGAAAAACCTTAAGAAGGATTCGCAACACCAACACCAGTACACCCGCAAGAACAATTCCGAATATGCCAAATCGAGCATAAGCATCCGCATCAACAGACGCATAGGCTTGGACTGTTTCCAAGTAACGGTTGGGAAATCGTTCCGTATAGGCCCAGTGTCCCACGAGTCTAGCGGGATGTGTTTTGGCGGCGTTTTCTCGGTCTTTACTTTTTAAACCTTGAAGTCCGATAAAACCGTCCGAGTGCTCAGGAAAGTATTGGTACCATCGGCTTGAAACATCTGCCGGGCCTAAGAACACTCGATAAAAGGTGTAATTATAAACTCTTTCAGAAGCACTGAGGCGTTTTTCCAAGTCCAGCGGTGCTAGACGCGAATGGTCCCCGGGAGTGAAACGACTTCGAGGATCTTCCGGCGACAGCTTCAACTGATCGATTTCTGCCTGTGAGGCCTGCCAATTCATCACACTTAAAGGACTGTGAGTGAGGAAATCATAACCCTGATAAAGAAAGGGACTCATCAAGATTAACAAAACAAGATAGCCCAATAAACGCTTTTTAAAGGGCATCTGAAAGAAAATACTTAAGATGATAACGATACCTAAGAACACCATCTGGGTCTTTGCCAGACTCATAACGGCATACAAGGCGGCCATAATAAAAAACAGAACGGCTAATAAATATTTCTTTTTACGAAGTGCCAATACAATACTTACCGGAGCCAGAATATTGGCCGCCCAGTTGAATAAGAATTTAAGCAGACTGGAAACATTCAAAAGTTTTGAAGTGTCTTCGCGCATTCGGCTTAACTCTGTCGGGTCGGTCACACCATGCAAATACTTTTCGATAAGCGGAATATGAGGGATCAAACTCATATGATAAGACGTTATAAGAATGAAGAGACCGGCATAAAGCCAATAGGAGCTAAAGAACTTTTCTGCGGCCGGCATTAGTTTATTCGCACCGGAGTTCGGCTTTATCTTAATTGAATCCGCCACCAACAAACAGGTTCCTATAAAGACAATGCCGGTCATTTGATTCGCAATGGAAACGCTTGGAAAAGAGTCGAACTGAACCCAGAATGGTAAGACCATCAAGAGCAGCCATAAAAAGCTTGGCAGAATCTCAAGATCGTTCTTCCTGAAGAAGTTCCATATCAATCCCAATGCCATAAACAATATATAATAGAGCACAAAATCTTTTTGCATTAGCTATTGATTCCACCATTGCTGAGGGTAGACCTCGCCGAAGAGATCAAAGCACACCCCATAAACCAAAAAATCTTAAAATCAAATAAATCACCCGCGAACATTGATGTCAAAAAAACAAACAACATATATCCCTGTAAAAACACGAACGCCGGAAACTTATCTACAGCACGAGAAACCAATACCAAGAAAACAAACAGACAAAGACCAAAAAGAGCCAACCCCACCAGCCCCGTCGTCGATACCAATTCAAAAAAGATATTATGGGGATATCGATAGGTTTCCATGCCGCCCTTGGCATAATAATTCAGCTCCGTATAGGAGTAATTTCCAACCCCGCCCCCAAACCATCGATGTGCCTTAAAAAGATCGAAAGCCTCCATCCACATTCTTAACCTGGCCGAACCATCATAAATGATGGCGTAACGATCTACGAATCGCAGAAAGCCCGCAAACTCTTCCTGATAGTTGGGATAGTTGTCATAGAAAAAACTGCCAACCGAGATCATCTTTTTCTTCTGATCCACACTTAATTCTTCGAATTTCAAATCATTGCGGTACAGCAGCTTAACGTTGTCGGGAATAAACACAACCTCCGAGGAAGCGCTTTTTTCGACAGAGATATTGCTTATTTCGTTGATTCTGCCAACAAAACGAGTGCCGAAGGTTTTGACAAATAATGTGAACGTCACGACGCCCGACAAAACCAGAAGACCCGCTTTTTTATAGTCCCCCTTGCTTACCAGAATATAGGTTAAATAAACAATGGCGAGCATCGCTGCGGCGGTGGCCATTTTAGAAAGTGACGCAAAGGTCGAGTACAAAGTCACAACAGCAAACAGAAGATGCACGACCTGCTCGCGTCTTTTGGTACTTTTAAAAGCCAGGAAGACGGCGGCACAAAATACAAAAAACTCAATCCGATAAAAGGTGATCGGCCCACCAAAGGGCGCCCAACCACTGCCATTAAGATCGGGATTTCCAAAGCCCACCAGGCAAAGCATAAAAAGGACGCCGCCAAAAAGCTCGGCGGCCTTGCAAAAACGAACGATCCCCTGTTCGTCCTTAAATTGAATCGAGATCAAAATCAAACTGGCGATGACCACCAGGGAATCGTAAACGAGATCATTTCTGTGAGTTTCAGTTCCCCAGTTAAATAGGTTGATAAAGACGTAGGTCAGAAAGACGGCATACGTGCCGAAGAAAAACAGCACTCCTCGTTCCATCTTGAAAAGATCTTTGCGATTTTCCTTAAGAAAAATCATCGAAACAAAAATCCCAAGAATCGCCCAGATTCGCAGTTCTAACCACGGAACCCTGGCTGACTCATCCAAGAACCGGGCAAAAGAAAATTTGCCCGAAAAAAATACGACCACCATTAAAAATGCATTTAGAATCTGCAGAAAATGGCCGCCGAAGTATTGCTCCAAAGCCGTCTTTATGGCTGCGGGCTTTATGGCATTCATCATCAAACTCCTCCTACATTTCTAAGTCCGACTTTTTTAAGTACATTACTGACAATCAGAACGATCCATTCAAACTTCATCTTCCAAAGTATAAACAAATACAGCACGCCGATCAGAAGCTCATACAGGACCCAGGCGATCAGATGGTCACCGATGTACTGTTTAAGATAATAACTTACCAACAAAACAACCAGATTAAGAAAGAAGGCCACCCGCAGATGAACCAAATCTTCTTTCGAGTTGTATGACGTAATTTTTTTAAGAGTGCGGTAGGTTAAAAAACCTAACACATTGATCGAGACCATGATGGCAAAGGCAAATTTAAGAATCAGATTTCCTGGCCAAAAATGAGCTATTACATAAAATGAAATCACCAGGCACAGCAAAGATAAAACCGAATTTATGCTATTAAACGGCTTTACACTGACGGCGTCGATGATATTTCGAACCACAACATAAAAGCCATAGGCATTCAAAGACATAAAAACCAGAATCAGGACAGGAGCGGCATCCGCAAAGTCACTTCCCATCCACACCTTCAGTATCAAATCTGAAAAAATGATGACCTGAATGGAAGTGAATAACAGGATCTGCACCATAGCCCCCACCAAAATGTGCAGGCGCTTTTCAATTTTTCCGGAATGTCCCTCGGTGATCAATTTACTTACATGCGGCAGAAGAACCACTCCGATCGGAGAAAGTGCTCCACCGATCCCCACCAAAAGAGTCAGACACAGAGATAAATAACCCGTTTCGACAATGGAAAGAAAATGGCTGGCAATCATGGGGCCGATCGAAATCAAGCCTGCCGCCGCCAAGGGGGCTGGCACCCTGGGAAATCCATAGACCAGCATCTGACCGACCGTCTGAACCGAAATATGATTCATTCTGTAGGTCATTATCTTCAAAGAAATCAGTCCGAAGACAAGAGCAATAACAGCCTGAGCCCCGCCAATAAGGAAAAGTGCATCGCCCAGATTGCGGTAGTCATGCGACAACATAACGACGATCGGCAAGAGTCCAATATTCAACAGTTGCAAAAGATTCGCCAACTTGATGTTAAGACTGCCTCTTAAACAGGAGTAAAAAAAGGTATGAATGCAGGTTCCTACCAACAAAACCAAAAAAGGCAGCACGTACTGGGAAAACTCTTTATCGCCAAAGATAACCTTGGCGCTTGCTTCCAAATTTACTTGAAAGACAAAGAAAACAATGGCCAAGACTGCGGCTAAGATCAAAGCGGAGCTTGAAATTATTTTTTTAGACTCGTCCGGAGTTTTCGCCATGGCCACGTATTTGCCCAGGCCTTCCGCCAACCCCACCATGGCTAAAGGAAAGAAAATCGCCAGAGCTCGTCTTAACAACGAATAGATACCGACAACTTCTTTGGAAAACTGCTCCGACACCAACCGGTAAAACAAGAAAAAAGACACCAGGATGACGATTTCAGAAATAAAAGTTACGGCGGCGTCAAACATGACGACCGAGAACACGCTTTTACGAGAACCTTCACTCATTTTCATTTTCGTTTTCTTTGGTATTTACAACGAAGCCCCGGCGCTTATGTACACAAGGATGGTTTCTGTCGAAAAAGTGGCCAATGCAGACCGCGATGTCAGTCATCTAGGATTCCCAATTGAAGGCTAATAAATGAATTGCTTTCATGAATATTAGCTTCCCGAAGTGATGGGTTCAACCTCGCCTTTCAATATCTCTTTCCTCCGACGCCCCGTAGACATCGCATCACAATGGCGACTCTTGCATTCACCGAGGGCTTTGCAGTACCTTGAGCCATGCACAAATCAGCGAACATTCGCCAGTTCAGTTTACTCTTTTTAGCTCTCGCTTCCGTCAGCGCATTAGCTTCCTGGAAAATCTTTGATATGACGATGGTGGCACTCGGAATTCTTTTCCTTACCGCGCCTTTGCAGCATGCACGACTGTTCACTTCGTCATTAAAGCCCTTTAATTACGCGGTGCTTTCGTGGCTGGTTATCGTCTTTCTGGGGTATGTTTTCACCACACCACTTGGTTCGGATCAGTGGACGGACCTGCTTAGTTTTCGCTGGATACTGGGCTTCTATTTCTGCGTGTGTGCAGCTCACTATATTTCTATCTCTGAAGATCGATTTCAGAAGTTTTCTATCCTTGCCATCATCACGCTCAGCTTGGGGTTGCTGTGGCAGTTCTATGCCTACAATTTTCTTCCTCTCACGAAGGAATCAGACACCCGCTTCATGGGTTTTTTCCACAACACGAACCACTACTCACTCACGATCTCTCTGTTGTGGGCCTTCACTCTCGGATGGATCTCCTCAGACATGCGCGAAGGAATCCGCCCGGCCAAAGTGGTGCTTTTTCTTTTTGCCTTTTTGTGCTTCTGCCTGATTGGTTCTTTGGGAAGAAGCGCCTGGGTGGGGTGTAGTATTACGGCCTTATTCATGTTGTATTTTTATCGCGATAGTAAGCTGATTCGACGCTTAACTGTTGTTTCGTTTGCCGCAATGGCATTCATGTTCCTCTTCAATATTGGGTCCGTTAAGAATCGAATTATGTACTCATTCAGCCTTACGGATGAAAGCGCCACAGGGGTTCGCTTAATCCTTTGGCGCACCAACTGGGAAATCTTTTTGGATCACCCTCTCTTTGGCGTCGGGTTTTATGAAAATATACGACTCTTGCCTGAATACTATGCAAAGCTGGGGTTTAGTGGACTCCACTATTATGCCCATGCTCACAATCAGTACTTGGAGCTCTTATCGGGCTCTGGCCTTTTTGGGCTTTTCGGCTATCTGACTATTTTCGGTTTGGCTTTGCGCTTCTACTATCGCCATTACCGCAAGAACGAGCAGTTCATAAATCGGAAAATGGCGTTTGCAATGATGCTCGTGCTTTTAACTTTTCTGTTTGAGTCTTTGACGGAAAGTCCCTTTAACTTACGCGAACCCAGAAATCTTTTAATTCTTCTGGGAGGATGTACCTACGCTTGGCTCAGTAGACCTGCAAAATCCGCGAAGCTAGACTGAATCTAGCACGCGGTACAGTAAGGGAAGAATGCGATCACTGGAAAAATCGCGAGCTCGCTGCTGGGAAACTTCAGAAAAATGACGGCGCTTGTCCAAATCATCAATGTAATTGGCAATATGACCGGCTAAAACGTCGGCATCGTTTAACGGGAAAAGCAGACCTGCCTTTCCATCTTGAAGAATCTCGGCGGGACCCACCGGACATCGAGTGGCAATAACGGCCTTACCTAAATACATGGCCTCAACGATGGCTAATCCAAACCCTTCACGGTTGGCAGAGTGAACAAAAAAGTCCGCCTTTTTCATCCAAGGATAGGGGTTTTGTTTCGCTCCCAGCAAAAAAATCTGATTGTTCAGGCCGTACTTATCAATCAATGACTGCAGCTCTTCGCGCAACTCGCCGTCGCCGATAATATAGTGCTTGTAGGAATAGCCCCGCTCTTTAAGAATTCGTCCCGCTTCAATAATCGTTTTAAAATCTTTTCCGGGGACCAAACGCGCCACAGAAACGATATAAGTCTCTGACATCAATTTGCGATCCCCGACCGACAAATCACTTTCCTCGGTGGATTTCGCAAGAATCTTATCGAAATCAAAAGGATTGGGGATAATGCACAGCTTGTCCTGCAACTCAGGGAAGATGGATTGAAATTGGTCTTTCATTTCGTTGCATAAAAGAACAATTTTGTCGTACTGACGAATGCGTAGACGATACTTCAGACGCTCCCAAAAACCCATATGGGATTTATCCCCGTGCATCCACAGGATCATTTTTCGCTTCTTCAAGCGATAGATGATTTTATCCAAGACCGGCGAAAAATCGACAATCACATCCACTTTGCCAAGGCTGTCAACCGCTTCGTCAAAGCGCTTCGCAAACTTTGCACGGAAGTGGCAACTATGGGATTTGATTTCGGTCTGATCAAATAAGGTCTGAACATGAATGTGCGGCGGAACCTCTTTCAAAAGATAGTTCTCGGCCCCACGCCCGTCCCTGACGATCAACGAGATTTTATAGCGGTTCGGATCAATAGATTTCAGATAAGTCGTTAAAACGACTTCGGCTCCGCCAAAAGAGAGATGCTCAGTAACAAAAACAATGTGTTTGGGCTCAGCCATATCCATCAACTTCCATGTACGATCCTAAGAGCATCAAATTATCTCGATGTTATGTCAAAAGCATCCTTCACTGAGGTGAGTTATAAATTATGAAGTTAATTTTACTAATACAGAAAAATATGACTATATAGCGATATGTTGCAGAAAATTGACATCGGCTGCGGTCCTAACAAACAAAACGGCTTCTATGGAGTGGATCAGCACCCCTTTCCCGGTGTAGACAAAGTTTTTGATCTTAATTTACCTGACTGGCCACTTCCCTCTAATACCTTTAGCTTCATCCGGGCAAGTCACGTGATTGAACACGTCAAAGACACGCAAGTTTTTCTAAAGGAAATCCATCGCATCGCTATGCCCGGGGCGGAAGTTTTGATCGAAACTCCCCACTTTTCCTGGATTGATTCTTGGAATGATCCGACGCATTTGTGGCATTTTTCCAGCGGCTGGCATCATTGCTTAAGAAAAGGGCAGTACTTAAGCTTTGTGGTCGGCGAATTCGATATTATCGAAAGTAGAATTGAATTTAACAAGTCTTTCAGAAGTATCATTCCGCGCCTGATAACCAAACTTTTTGGGCAAGACACTTACGAGAAACACTATGCCTTTATCTTTCCCGCAAGAAATATTCACACCAGACTTAAAGTAGTAAAATAAGCTTAAGACTATTCAAACAGAAGATTGCCGTAGATTTCCTCTGCAAACAGGTCTTTCAAAGACGAAGGATCGGCTAAAACTTCGGATGATTCTTTTTGGCAGATATTTTCCAAATAGCTGTAGTAGTCATTATAAACACCAATGTTTTCTGATAAAACTCCTGGCAGGCAGTAAATCGGTTTATCCCGAAGTTCCTGCGCCATGGACTCGCCTTTTACCGAACCACCGACTGATTTGATATATAATGGGACTCGACCGTAAGTTAAACGCTGACGCCCTTTTAGATCTGAAAAAATAAAACCGGCACTTTCTTTGCCACGAGCCAAAAAGAAGTCGTCATTGAAAACGTGGCGTTTATAAAATGAAATGGTCATCGCCGGCTTGTGATCACCGAAAATCAAAAACAAAACTGGCCGACCTTTTTTCTGCGAGTTCTCAGTCACTTTTTCTTGGAACTCCAGGAAGTCCTTCATCGCCTTCGACATTTTTTCCTGATAGTCCGCTTCGCCCCCATCATCATCTTTGTCTTTATAAGGACCGTGGGTCGAAAGTGTGATCAAGAAGGCAAAGGTTTTGCGACCCACATTCAAATTCTTTTTATAAGCCGTCAAAGCGGTCTCATACATAACCCGGTCCGGGGGTCTATTTTCTTTATCACTCCAGTTCATGTGCTCCAGAAAGTAGGATTTTTGAAATCCAAACTTAGGGTGAATGACGTCCCGATGCCAAAAATAGCCCACATTGTTATGAGAAGAAAACGTCTCATAGCCCGCCTTCGCCAGCACGCGGGGAAGACCTTCTGCGTGCGTAGAGAAACTTTCCGCGAAGTATTGGAAATCAATGCCTTTGTAGCGCTGACTTGGAAGCCCCGTCAGAACTTCAAACTCTGCTTCCGCCGTCATCCCGCCATAAACCGGTGAAATGATATTTGTACGCGTAAACCCATGGTCCGCCAGTTGGCTCATAGGTGTGACAAACTTTCCCGACAAACTGGTGTAACAGGATTCACACAAAATCAAAAAAACATCAGGCGACTCGTCACCAATGTGACTTTTGGGCGAGCGCCCCACCTGATAGGTAACTTTCCCTTTAGCTGGCACCTGCCCCATTGGCAAAGTCATGAAAAGGTGATTTAAAACACCATTTTCTTTTATGTTCGTCGCAAAATTCCAATCGACATATTTTACTTTCACCAGTCGAAAAAGATAGCTGACGGGATTCAGGCTTATTTCCGTGGGATGTCGTTCCTGAACACAGGACGTCGTAAGCAACAGCATCACCGGAAAAAACAGAAGCTGACGCTTTTTGAACGTAAGACCTTTGAAAAAACAAAATAGCATCGCCAGGACGATCACCGGCACCAAAATATCCGAATAGCCCTTAAGAAACAAAGCTTGCCGCCAGCCAAAAACATCCGAAGCTTCAAAGGCGGTATTCGTGTAGGACATTTTCATCCAGTGAATGCGCAAAAATAAGGATTCAAGAAGAAAAACAAAACCGACAGCGTAATAAGGCTTTAGAATAAATAAGAACGAGGCGTAAAGTAACCAAGGCAAAATAAGTTTTGTCGGAATGATGAAGTCAAAAACATACCATTGAATAAAAAGACTCAGAATACTTAAAAACAAAAGTCCCCATAAACTCTGATTTTTCTGCGGCAGTCTGATCTTCATAATTTCAACCTGGTAGATATGCTACAAATTTCAGGTGTGTTTGTATAGCCTGCAAAGATTTTTTATTGTGGAGACGACTGAAGACCCGGTTTCAACATTTGAATTATGGCGTAGCAAGTTGGATGCACCCCGTCTTCCCAGAACTTAACTCCACCATCGTCCCCAGGTATACCGGAAAAATAATTGAGCACTTTTACATTTTCGCCTTGGAGACCTTCGACCAATTTCACCCACGTTTTTTGCAGATCTGCACTTCGTGGATCTTCAAGTTGAAGGCGCTTTTCAAAGTCCGGATGGTAGGGAGCAATATTAATGACAACCTCGATCCCTTTCGCCGCTAGCTTCTGAATTTGCTCTCTAAAAATCTGAGAATACTCAGGACTAAGATCCATTCTTAAAAAAGAACTGAAGCGAGGGTAAACAATACTCACCTCGACAGGCAGCATTTCCGCCGAAGTTTTACCGACGAAGCTCTCACTCGCACAGGCCTGAGGATCTAAATCATCGCCATTTCCCAACTTTCGAAACATTTGACTGCGCGCCAGCGAAACGGCCGCTTCAAAAGTATTGTGATCCACCAAGACCTTGGCCTTTTGCAAATATGTTTGCCAAGTCGTGTGGCTTTGAGCCCCGGGCAAGTGGCTGCTCAGTGCCGGATTCCACTTCACCTTGGCATCCGTGGTCATCGCTAGAAGTTCAAAATAGTCTGCCATCCAAATGACTTTCTTTAATTTCGGATTTGTTTCCAGCGCGATGTTGGAAAGTGCAACCTTCAGAAGCAGATCTGCGCCACCTTGGGAAAGATTGATGGTTTTTAAACCCGTAACTTCGCTGATCCATCTTGGCGACACCCGCTCGCCACGTGAGGAACCAAGAATAAGCACCTCTGCCTCGGGATTTGCCGCCAAAGTCTGAGCGGCCTGATAATACACGTTGTGCGTTCGGCGATTCAGATCAATACCTTCACAATGAAAGTAACACATAGGATCTTGGACATAATTGAAAACCGCGACGCCACCCACCAACAGCAAGCAAAAAAAAGCGAAGAATAGAAGAGAACGCAGAGCTGAATCCATCGATAACCCCTAAAACTGGAAGTATAAAAATGGCGATTCTTCGCCCATGTACATTAAACAAATCACAAACATGAACGCCAAAAGAAGAGCGTTTTTAGCTGAAGGCTTAAAAGATATTTGCCAGGTGTTTCGCGCAAACAATGCAATCGCAATTCCGACCACCAAGGCACCAAAAAATCGGTCTTTGTGCTTAAGCGCAATAAAAGACAAATCCCAAGTTAAAGCGCCGTTAAGCAGAAACACTTTTTTCAACCACTCCCCTGCTTGCGCCACCGAGTGGGCTCTAAAAAACACCCAGCCAATATTCACCAGCAAGAACGTCAGAATCCAGGATACCGCGGAACTGCGGATGATATTCCACTTCTGATCTTTACAAAATCGTTCGACGGCAAGGATTCCGCCATGAAAAACACCCCAAACAAGATAAGTCCAGTTCGCTCCGTGCCAGAAGCCCCCGATGGCCATGGTTAAAAGCAGATTTCGATAAGTCTTTAAATAGCCAGCCCGGTTCCCGCCTAAAGAAATGTACAGGTAATCACGAAGCCAGGAAGAAAGACTGATATGCCATCGCTGCCAAAACTCGGTAATAGATCGGGATTTATACGGCGAATTGAAGTTCTGAGGAAACTGAATATTCATCATCAACCCCAGCCCCACAGCCATGTCCGAGTAACCACTGAAATCGAAATAAAGCTGTGTGGTGTATCCAAACATCGCCAGGATCGCTTCGGCGTTTGAGGCCTGCCCCATATTCGCAACCAAAGGGTCCACGACGGCGGCGATGCGATCGGCAATCAACATCTTCTTCGCTAAACCAAAAACGAAGAAGTAACAGCCCTTCCAAAAGTTTTCCGAATGAAAGAGGTAGGTGCTGGAAGCTTCCAGTTGCGGCACGATGGTATTGTGACGAACCAATGGACCCGAGATCTGATGCGGGAAAAGAGTGACATAACCCGCGAATTCCAAAAGATGCGCGTGAGCATCCGAAGTTCTGCGATAAACGTCAATAACGTAGGACATTGATTGAAAAGTGTAAAAGGAAATACCGATCGGCAAAATCAAATTGAAAGTGGGCAGCAAGCTGGGATGCACGCCCACAGTCGAAAACAGTCCATTCAGGGAATCGGCGAAAAAATTATAATACTTAAAAAATCCCAAAATCGACAAATTGGCGATCATCGAAGTCAGCAACAGGGCTTTGCGTGCGCGCTGAGTTTTGGAATAATAGATGCGGTTGGCAATATAAAAATCCAAAACGACCGTAAATAGCAGAAGAAATACGTAAGTCGTGCTCCAGTAGGCATAAAAAAATACGCTAGAGAAAAACAGAAACCAAAGCTGCAACTTCTTTTTCGTGATCAGATAGTAGCCAAGCAAAGTGATCGGCAGAAAAAGAAAGATAAATTCGTAGGAGTTAAAAAGCATTACACTGGCATAACGAAGCTCTCGTAATTTGTCTACAAGGCCCTATATAACGCTTCGAGTGAAAACTTTTGTATGTTTATAAAAACACGGCCGGACGTGACCCTAAGTTAGGCCGAATAATACTCCCGCAGCACCTTCGTCAATTCTTCTGCAGAAGCATGGCCCGCGTAATAACCCTGATACCAGCCGGCGGTTTGTTCCAAAGCCGTCGTCAAATTCCATCGCGGCACCCAGGCTAATTCGCTCTTTGCCAGGCCGCTATCCAAGTGCCCGTGCAACGACAAGGAGGTCTTTGCCGTGGAGGACGAAACGGACGCCCACGTGGCTCCCCAAATCTGACTGAACTCTTTCATCACTTCCCCGACAGCTTCGTATTCAGAAGCCCCGATGTTGTAAGTCGAAGAAGACAGTTTGGGGCCTTTTTCTAATAGACCTTGCGCCACAGCTAAGAGGCCCGAGACTTGATCCAGAACATGGATCCAGGGACGAACTGACTGCGGATTGCGAACTTCAAAAGTCTTTTTTCCCAAGAAACTTTGTACTGCTTGAAAAATCAAAGCTTGCGAAGAAAAGTCCCCACCACCTATCGCAGAAGTCACCCGCGCCGTGGCGACGGCCACCTTGTGTTTGTTGTATTTGTCGGGAGAAAAAAAGGACTCGCGATAAGACAAAGCCACAAACTCGGAACAAAGCTTTGCAGTCGCAAAAATCCCCGAGGGGCCGACAGCGGACGTCTCCGCCGCAGGTGTGTTCGACGGAGAACGAAGATAGGCTTTATCAGAGCCCACAACCAAAACAGCACGGACCGAGGCCGTTTCACGAAGAAGGTCCAACAACTGTGCCGTTCCCATCACGGATTTAGAGAGAATTTCAAGCGGACGCTGTTCGCCTTCTTGCAAAAATCCACTTTCGCCAAGATGAAGAACCACATCTGCTTGGGCGAACTGCAAAGCTTGGCGCAAAGAATCTTCGTTACGAAGATCTCCGTAAGTCATTGCCAGAGATTGCCCCAGATTGGTCAGATCAAAAAGATTCGGAGATACATCTAAGGATTCGCCATAGCCAAAAACCTGCGCCCCCAGATACTGCAAAGACAGCGCGGTCCAAGCCCCTAAAAAAGAGTTCGGCGAGGTCAGAAAGACTCTCTTACCCTGCCAAAAAGAAGTCCGTACAGACTCGTCCATTAAGATCCCAGAAGGGCCTGCTCAATTCCCTGATTGTGATGTTCTGGCAAAACCCAATGCGCAAGAACACGGCCTTCAAATTTCCAATAGAAACCCACCGGGTCCGTATCGTAAATCGCCACGCGCAATTCGCCCTTGCCTTCGGTTGCCTTCATTTTAAGCAAAGTCTGCGCTAAAGATTCTTGATTCAGGTTCCCCGTTCGCGCGGCGGGGATGCAGTGCTCTTCATAAAGACGAGCCAACAAAGACAGCTCGACCAAGTTATACAAGGATTCGCGAATAAAATATTTATCAGAGTGCAATGACTTCATGAAGTTAAGCCTAACGAGGGATGAGTGTCGGAGGTATCTTTTTCCGCAGGAAACAATGCAGCAGGACCTGTCCCTGAGCATTTTCCTGGAGCTTACGACGACAACCCGACAAAACGAAACATTTGAGTCTTCATAAATGGTCTCGCTTCCGTAGCTGTGTCGCGCGGACTCCAAGAAATACTTCAATACCGTAAGTGATCCTTCAGTAAAAGAGTACTTAAGTTCCTGTAAGAATATACATGACGTTTCGAAGTTGCCAAAGGTCAATCACCGGGACTACTCTTTTTGACATGGAAACAGACGGAGAAAAAATCGCCATCTCAGCCAATGTCGGAGATGAACGAACGCAAAACGGAGTCATTTACGTGAAGTGGTTTTCACCGCCGGAAAGAATGTCCCAGGCAATAAAAAAACTGGGCTTGTTCTGGCTGATTGCTGTCGTATCGGTGGTGATTCCCGTCTTTCACTTCGTCAGTATTCCCTTGTTTTTCGGCCTTGGAGTTTTCTTTGCCCTCCGAAGTTATAAGAGCGAAGGGAAAGTGCTCAGCGGTTTGGTTCTGTGCCCGCACTGCCTGACGGAAGTAAAGATCAAACCGACAGAAATTCAGTGGCCGCTTTCCGAGATCTGCCAAAATTGCGCGCGTGTCGTCCGAATGGAAAAATCTGTTGTGTAACCACGCCTAAAACTTCTATGCTAAATGGGCATGAAAAATGTTTTTGGCCTTTTATTCTTTCTTCTTTTTACATCTCAAGCATATTCACAAGGAATGATGGAGGGCTTGACACCCCCAAGCCAGCAAAGAACTTTGCTTTCTTATACGGGGCTTTTTTTTGATAAAGCGGATTTTCCCCAAGAGCGGGCTTCAACGTCTTATCAATCCATGGACTTCAGCACACCCGTTTATCGAACAGAGCAACAATCTATCTCGTTAAACTTAAGTGGCTCGCAATACCTGGTAACACCGGCGCAGAGTGAAATTTCCGGTCTTTATGATATCAAATTCGGCCTGGGTTATACTCGTGTTATTGACGAAAAACGCCTTTGGTCCGTGAATGTCCGTTATGGTTCTGCCAGTGACAAACCTTTTGAAAGCGCGGATGTTTCGACCTTAGGAGTGACGGCGTTCTACTCCTATCCTGACGACGAATCCAGCCGTTGGCTGCTCTTGGTGGATTATTCCAACAACCGCCCTATTTTGAACAACCTTCCTTTGCCGGGTTTTGCCTATTTCTACAATCGGTCCAAAGAATTTCGTTCTGTGATCGGAATTCCCTTTGCGAGCTTTAACTGGCAGTTTGCTGACATGTGGGGATGGGACTTTTTCACTCTGGTACCCTGGGTGGTTAAGACTTCCGTTTATTACAAAGTGACTGACTTCGCAAAACTGTACACGGGTGTGGATTTTTCGCAGATCACTTACTATCTTTACGGAAGACAGAATAAGGAAGATCGACTTTTCTATGACGATAAGAAGGTCTTTATTGGTTTAAAATCCCCTATCAGCAAACAAATCCTTGCGGACTTGGAAGCCGGTCACTCATTCGATCGCCGCTTTTTTGTGGATGAAAACTACGTCATCAGTCCCGACAACGCCATTTCCATCGGCAATTCTTATTACTTAAAACTTTCTTTGAAGTTTATTTTATAAATAGACGTTTACCGTTCCGGTCGTTTTACTAGCCGAAGCGACCGGTGATGTAATTTTCCGTGCGCTGATCTTTCGGATTCGTGAAAATCTGATCGCTGGCGCCAAACTCGATCAAATCACCTAAATACATAAACGCTGTGTAGTCAGAAACGCGCGCCGCCTGATGCAGACTGTGAGTGACGATGGCGATCGTCACGTCCCGGCGAAGCTCGCCGATCAGTTCTTCGATATGACGAGTGGAAATAGGATCTAAAGCGGAGGTCGGTTCATCCAGTAGCAAAATCTCGGGCTCGGTTGCTAAAGCCCTGGCAATACACAGACGCTGCTGTTGACCACCCGACAAAGCCGTCGCCGAAGACGACAAACGATCTTTCACCTCGTTCCAAAGACCGGCTTGTTGCAAAGAACGCTCGACGCGCTCTTCGATAAAGCTTTTCTTTTTCACTCCGCGCACGTTCAGACCGTACGCCACGTTATCGTAAATGCTTTTGGGAAATGGATTGGGTTTTTGAAAAACCATACCAATACGCATGCGCACTTCCATGGGGTCGATTTCTTTACCCAGGATATTTCTTTTATCCGGATAAAGCAGAATTTCACCCTGATAGTTCGCATTCGCATAAAGATCGTGCATGCGGTTAAAACAACGCAGCAAGGTCGTCTTACCGCAACCGGAAGGACCGATCAAAGCTGTGACCCGATTTTCATAAATAGGCAAAGTCACACCGTTGAGGACTTTTTTATCACCGTAGGAAAAAAGCAAATTTTTAACTTCCGCACGAAGCTGTAGTTCCATAGACATTACCATTTCATCTTTTTACGGAAACGAGAGCGTAAGTAAATCGCTCCGCCGTTCATAATAAGGGTCATCAATAAAAGCACGACCCCTGTTGCCGCCGCGTTCACGTGGAATTCAGGCTGAGGGCGGGACAGCCAGTTGAACATCTGAATGGGCATCACTGTAAAAGGATCCATCAGCCACTTAAAGTTCACAAAAGGAAAGTGCCCCTCAATAGGAGGCGTCGGTAAAAAGGCGATAAAGGTCAAAGCGCCGATAGTAATCAACGGCGCGGTTTCACCAATAGCCCGCGACAACGAGATAATAACCCCAGTTAAAATTCCCCCCGAGGAATAGGGCAGAATGTGATAACGAATGGTCTGCCACTTCGAAGCTCCCATCGCATAACTGGCTTCACGTATCGTATTAGGAATCGCGCGAATCGCCTCACGTGTGGTGACGATAATAATTGGCAAAACCAATAATCCCAGCGTCAATCCCGCCGTCAAAATGCTCTGACCCAATTTTAATTTGTAAACAAAAAGTCCCAGCGCCATCAGACCGTAAGTGATCGAAGGAATGCCCGCTAAATTGATGATATTCAATTCGATGATTTGCGAAACCCAGTTTTTCTTCGAATACTCTTCCAGATAAACCCCGGCCGCAACCCCCAAAGGAATCGCGCAAAACGCGGTGGTCAGCATAATACAAAAAGAGCCCACCCAGGCCGACAAAATTCCTGCGCGGTCCGCGAACCGTGACGGAAAGCTTGTAAAGAACTCGTAATTAATTCGCGCCACACCCGTCACGGATAAATCCACGATCAAAGTCAAAAGAGTGATCAAGGCGAACAGCAAAGACATTAAGCCGCAGAAAGCAAAAACAAAATCCCACATCTGACGGCGTTTGATATTCGCCAGGATATCTTGTTGCAGTTCCATTACTCTTTCTCCTGAAACTTCTTGCGCAGATAAAGTCCAACGATATTAAAGCACAAGGTCAAAACCAAAAGACTTAAACCCGCAACATATATAGACTGATAACCGATAGAACCATGCGGAAGATCCCCAAGACTGACTTGCACAATAAAGGCCGTGATTGTCGCCGCGGGTTCGGTAGGATTTAAAGTCAGATTGGGTTGCATTCCCGCCGCAATCGCCACGACCATGGTTTCACCCAAAGCGCGCGAAATTCCCAAAATATAAGCGGAGGTGATTCCTGAAAAAGCGGCCGGGATCACAACCCGAAACGCTGTCTGCATCCGCGAGGCCCCGACCGCAAAAGAAGCCTCACGCAGGTGTCCTGGCACGGATCGCATGGCGTCTTCACTTAAAGAGCTTACGTAAGGAACAATCATCACCCCGATCACCAGGCCCGCACTAAGCACATTGAAACCGCCTAAAGACGGAATTACTTTTTGCAAAAGCGGCGTCACAAACAAGAGCGCGAAATAACCATAAACGACCGTGGGAACTGCCGCCAGAAGTTCAAGAATGGGTTTCAAAATTTCGCGATAAGACGGACGGACGTATTCGCTTAAAAAAGCCGCCGCGACCGTTCCCATTGGAATGGCTACCAACAACGCGATGATCGTCGATAAAAAGGTTCCGCACAACAACGGCAAAATGCCATAGCGAGGATTTTCAAAAAGCGGCGTCCACTGCGTGTCTGTTAGAAAGTCGACTAAAGACACGGTTTTAAAAAAAGGCAGACTTTCAGTCACCAGAATACCAACGATTCCAATAGTGACTAAAACAGAGGACGCGGCGGCAAGAAACAAAACTGTTTCAATCGCGCGCTCTCTTAAACGACGCATCCGCCGAACCGGGTGGTCAGCGGATGTAAACTCATTAAGTTTTTTGAGTTGATTTTTATTCACAGACGTAAACTACAACGAACCTTCGCGTTTCAGCAACTCTTCAATTTTTAAACCGACTTCCGAGTGACCGCCGAAAACAGTGCCCAGCTTATTCTTTTTCACATGTTCTTTGCCCAATTCGTAGGCTTTTGCTGGAAGTGGTACGTACTTCACTTCAGGAACAATCTGCGCCGAATTGCTAAGGTAGAAGTTCACAAAGTCTTTCACTTCTGCTTTTTTCATCGAAGCTTCGTTTACGTAAATGAAGATTGGACGAGAAAGTGGGAAGTACGTGCCCGCCTCCACAGTTTGACGTGAAGGAGTCACTGCTTCTTTTTTAGGAGCTTTGTCGCCGCCAACAATGCCCACAACTTTCAACTTCGCTTTATTTTCTTCATAGTAAGCCAGTGGCACATAGCCTAAAGCGTAAAGGTCATTGGAAACGCCCGTGACCAAGGTGTTGTCGTCTTCGCTGGCCGTGTAATCACCGCGAGAAGATTTAGACTTACCGACGATAGCCTCTGTAAAGTAATCAAAAGTTCCCGAGTCAGAACCTGCGCCATAAAGCTTAAGATTTTCTTTAGGCCAAGCAGGATTGATATCACTCCACTTCATGACTTTACCCTGAGCTGCGGGCTCCCACATTTTTTTCAGATCAGCGACGGAGATGGATTTCAACCAGGTGTTCTTGGGATTTACAACCACAGCAGTTGCGTCATAAGCAACTGCCAGCTCCATAAACTTAACGCCTGCTTTGCGACAAGCCTCAAGTTCACTGGCTTGAATCGGACGAGAGGCGTCTTGAATATCGATTTCGCCACGGCAGAACTTTTTAAAACCACCACCCGTCCCAGAGATGCCCACCGTCACGCGCACTTTGCCTTTTTGTGCCGTTTGGAATTCTTCAGCCATCGCCTCTGTGATAGGGAACACAGTGCTCGATCCATCGATTTTAATAACTGGAACTTGCGCATGAGCTGCAGACGCGCCGACAACTACACACAATGATAGAATTGCATTCTTAAGCATACACACTCCTGTATGGCTAATGGTCTAGCACTAGATTGCTGCTCTGTATTGTTAAGGTTTTATTTAGATTTAGCCATTTCGCGTTAGCAAAAGCTCAAGTAAACTCAAATTCGCATGGACACAAAGTCGCCTAAAGAACAAGCCAGCCTTCTTGAACAAATCCATAAGACGATGTCTGACAGCGTTTATATCTTCGACGTCAATGAAGAAAACCTTGTCTGGCTGAACGAACGCGGCGTCACCCGCTATGGCTACACACTGGACGAGATCCGCAAGATGGGGCCAGAGTATTATCAGCGAACCATGCACCCCGAGGACATCGACTCGCTTCGCCAAAGTATTAAAAAATCGCGAGACCTAAAAGATGGCGAGGTTCTGACTGTCGAGTACAGATTTCGCGATCACACCGGAAACTATCATTGGTTGAGTGATCGTATCACGGTCTTTTCAAGAAATGATAAAGGCGAGGTTGCGAGCCTTCTAGGG
Organism: Bdellovibrio sp. ArHS; assembly: GCF_000786105.1. Taxonomy (NCBI): domain Bacteria; kingdom Pseudomonadati; phylum Bdellovibrionota; class Bdellovibrionia; order Bdellovibrionales; family Pseudobdellovibrionaceae; genus Bdellovibrio; species Bdellovibrio sp. ArHS. The sequence continues at coordinate 31,627 of NZ_JTEV01000001.1, read as the reverse complement.
GTCGCGACCGAAGTGGACGCACAAAAGGCCTACGAAGAAGCCCTGAAGAAAACCATTCAGAAATTGAATCTTTCTTTATCCGCCGCACACATGGGCACATGGGAATGGGACCTGGAAAAGAATCTTCTTCTCTGGGACCCACAGATGTATCGCATTCACGGCGTCCCGGAAAACTCGCCCCTATCACCGATGGAAGAAGTTTGGAAAAGAGCCCATCGGGTTGACATGGAAATCGTCAACCTTCGCGCCCGCGAGGCGGCAGAAAAGCGTCAGGACTTCTATGTCTCTTACCGGGTGACCTGGGACAATCAGGAAGTTCATCACATCCGCTGCTATGGAAAATTCATGGCGGATGAGTCTTCGCGAATGTACGGCGTCGCATGGGATTCGACGGAAGAAGTTCTGACCGAACAACAAATCGCGGATGCCAAAGCAAAATTAATTTCTTCTACGAAAATGGCCGCCCTGGGAGAAATGTCCGGAGGCATCGCTCACGAGATTAACAATCCTCTCACCGTGATCCAAGCCCGAGCTTTTCAACTCACACAAATGGTAGAACACGAAAAGCTAGATGCGGAAAAAATCAAAACCGCCGCGGAAAGCATCAGTCGCACCGCCGACAAAATTGCCCGTATCATCAAATCCCTTCGCTCTTTTGCCCGTGAAGGATCGGACGACCCGTTTGAAATCGTTCCTGTTAAAAAAATCGTCGATGAGACTTTGGAATTTTGTCGCACAAGATTTTACAATCACGGAGTCGAGGTTGAGGTTCCAGAGATTGATCCCGAGCTGGAAGTCGAATGCCGTCTTGTGCAAATCGAACAAGTTCTATTAAATCTTTTGAACAACTCGTTTGATGCCGTGGCTCTGCTTGATGAAAAATGGATTCGCATCGAGGTCAAAGAAACGGACGACACTGTCGAATTCCATGTTATCGACTCGGGCCAGGGAATTCCTGAAGAAATCGCGGATCAAGTCATGCGCGCTTTTTTTACCACCAAAGAAGCCGGCAAAGGAACAGGACTGGGACTTTCTATTGCCGCGGGAATTATCAAAAAACACAAAGGATCTTTAACCCTCAATCGCCATGCCAAGAACACGACTTTTGTGGTGAGCTTACCAAGAACTCAGGAGTAAATTACTGACAGCGTGAACAAACGCCGAAGAAATCCAGACGATGCGAAACCTGTTTGTAGCCCATGGTTTCGACCATCTTAATATGCTGATCCAGGTCGCAAATATGAATAGGCTCCACCCGTTGGCATTGACGACAAATCACGTGGTGATGGTGATGTCCCGATTCTAACGCCAATTCAAAACGGGCCACCCCGTCACCGAATTCCAAGCGAGAGACGATCGCGGCTTCCTCGAATTTTTTAAGAATACGATAGATGGTGACCAGATCCATTCCACCGGATTTATCATCGATTTTTTTGAAGATTTCGTCTGCGGAAACAGGATCCGGTTGTTCTAAAAGAATTTTTAGCATTTGTGTCCGCTGCTGGGTGAGCTTCATCCCCGCCTTACGAACCCTTTCGTTCAAGGATTCAATATCGATATTTTTGCGTTCACTGCCACATTTAGACATAGGCGAATAGATACACCACTTGCCTTGCGAAATCCACTAGGATTCGGCTTTTCGCAGGGACTGTAAAGCATTTAAACAGTAGTACGTATAAGAAAGAGCCAATAAAACCGGCACAAAGAAAAATGCGAGGGGGACATACGATAGAAGGCCTAAAATCAGGCCCAATCCATAAAGAGACTTTGCCTCTTGGTGGGCAAGAGTCCGACGCTCTTCCACGCTCGCGTAATCCTGAAGGACATCGTAGAGAAAGATTCTTTTATTCAGCCACGAGGTCAAAAGAAGCGGAAGCACCACTTGCATTCCCGGTAAAAACCACAAAGGCAAGGTGACGACAAAACACACCACAAAAAGCACCGTCGTCGAAACCGTATTCCATAAGCTTCCTAAAAAAGAGCCTCCCCTTTTCTTTTCTAGCCCCTTAAAATCCGCCTCACCCACCCATTTAAGAATGATGGGCATGAGCAAAAGAGAGGTGATCAGAATGGCTGACAAAAACACCGCCGGAATAAAAAGCAGGATCAAAAATACAACCGAGCACCAATAGGCGAAGTCAGCAATCCCCGTCACTCCCATCATCCATTGCACTAAGGTCAAAGAAGAAAAAAAGGAACTGATTCCAGCGACCCAGGAAGGCCAAAAGTTCGCGAAAAAGGCAAAAAGAACGACGAAGGAAAGAACCGGAGGCAAGAATATTAAAAGGGCCATCCGCGGACGAGCCAAAGCTTGAAGAGATTTGCGCAAAGAAGATAAAATGCTGCTCATATTCTCATCTTTTCGCTTTATGGATCGAGAAGCAAGTGATTCAATAGAACCTTATGTTAAAGACCCTGCATCTTTTTCGTCATGGACAGACTGATTGGAACGCCCTACGTCGTATCCAGGGCCATACTGACATTCCCCTGAATGCGGAAGGCCAAAGCCAGGCGCGAGGCCTTCAGGCTTATTTTGACGAAAACCCGGTGGATTTATTTGCCGCCAGCGATCTTTCCCGGGCACAGGAAACCGCCCGCATCGCCAACTCCGTTTTAGTCAAACCCTTGCATATCTCCGTCGGTTTGCGTGAAGTCTATCTTGGCGACCTAGAAGGACTCACTTTGCAGGAAGCGCACGAAAAATTTGGCATGGAATCTTGGCAAAAATGGACATCCACAGATCCGGCGCATTTGGATTTCTGTTTTCCGAATGCAGAAAGCCCCCGGCAATCGATCCTGCGTTTCACCCAGGCTTTGACGGATTTCTGCTGTCAGCATAGCTTTTCTAGTGCTGGTGTTTGTACTCACGGCCTGGTGATGCGACGATTTCTCCACAGCCTTCGACCAGAGCTCCAAGAGCTTTTGCCCATTCCCAACTGCGTGGTTTACAAAGTGGCTTGGGATTCTGATAAAAATGTATTCTATTTCAATTCGTAACGGGTCAAATCCAGGTAACCGAAGTTTACCGGATCGACTCGTTTAAAAAGACTGTTCAATTCATCATAGTGTACCCAGAAAGATTGATTGGAACGACGAATACCAAAGGTCGTGACTAATTTCTGATAGTCTTTTTCCGAACTCACTTTACTTACCGCCGTCACGAAAGTTTTTAAATCATCTTCTTTCACGTCAAAGATCATATTGGGATAAGGCGCCCCAAAACCTTCATAGATCGTTAAGGTGTCTTCTTCCGGAGCCATTCGCAAAGACTCTGCCAAAATCCAGGAAACACTTTCGTGCTCTTTATTATGGATCAAGGAATACACTTTGATTTCGCCGGACTTCATAAGAATTTTCAAATAAGCCACATCCGGAAAGAAGCGAGCAAAGGGAGTTTTACTTCCCGCCGGGACCGACGCAATCTTGCGCAGTTCCGCCGGAATTCCTTTGACACTCCATTTCGTCTTCATGCTGTCCGGAAGCTGCAATGACTTCCAATTCACCATGTCCACGGGACCCCGCACTTTTTCATTGAAATGGAAAAAAAGAATCTTTTGAGCCATTTGTTTTTTGGTGTCCTTTTCTTCCTCAACAAAACGCACGGCGGTGGGCTCAGACGATCCCACCGTAGGATAAACATAAGTCATTTTTACTTGCGTCAGAAATCCTTTATACCACTCGCGGCGGTATTCAAGACGCTGTTCCGGTGGGAGAAACATGAGAAACAGTTCCTCGGCTTCCATGCGGATCATATCCATGTAAACCCGCGTGAGAAGCTGATGACTGACATTGCCAAAAACGTCGAAGTTAACGACAAGATTGTACACCAAGCGTTCAAACAACGGGTAATCCAAAACAAACATCGTTTTAGAAAGATCGCCGACGGCCCCTTTTAAAACCACTGCATTGTCGTCATGTCGAAGCACCGTCAGCACGGCATTGGGATTTTCGCTATCCCCGTTCCAAATATCAGAAAGCGCATAACCTTCGGGTTTAAGTTTTTTAAATTCGTCAGTACGCGCTTTGCGATAATTTTCGCGATGATCGACAAGCTTCTTATAAAAGATCGGGGTTTCTTTGATGTCGACGTCACTGCCAAACACCCCGGGAAGCATCAAAAGCGCTTCAACTTTCGTATCGTAGTCTTTTGAAAGAACCATATTGTCTGAACGAGGATTCAAAAAGAAAACATAGAACTGTTCTTGTATCGAGTTCACCGCCATACTGCCGTTACAGACCGGGCCCTTGATAAAGGTGCTGACGTGATATTGCGCATCGTCCAGTAAAAACTGGTAGCGCGCTTTCACCGGAATATCTTTGTAGGCGACGAAAGGATTTTCGGCCACGCCCGCATCATAGCTTGGAAAGTTTGCAACTTTCCAAGACTCTTCCCAGAACAGTTTTTTTATTCTTTCTAGTTTTGCCGGACTTAACGCATAAGGAATATGTGTTTTCATCACGATGGTCCCTGGGAACTTCTCAAAACAATAAAAGAAATTTTTAGTCTTGGGATCATCATTGGGTCGACGGGTGGCGATCAATTGAATCCCCTTCTGGCACTGTGTTCGTGAGCGCACCAGTCTGAAGAACATGTCTTTGCGCTCGGGGAAGTGCAGGTGTCCCAAAAACAAATGCTCATATAAATAGCGACTGACAAGTTTATGGCGAAGATCCTTGTGATTCAGAAAGGCTTCCCATTGCCCAATTTGCTTTTGTATCTCGGCAGGAACTTCCGTACGTCCCTTTCCAAGCTGAACAGAAGGCCCGGGGGCACCACCTGCCAACCATGTTTGAATCGTATCGATTTCCTGCGCACTTAACGGCGGCAAACCATAGGGCATGCCTAAATAAGGAGCCTGTTTTTGCATCTTTTTAACGTCGTCCTGAGGCGCGACGCAAACTTGCGATTGCGCCACCTGCTTTTCTACTTCAACGCTGGGATGCTCTGCGCGCAGCTTAAGAAAGCTTAAAAATAAATTGTCCGTGGCATTGCGAGACGTGTTCAGGTCGAAAAAACCCCGCTTGCGCCATTCTTCAGACGTGTGCGCGTCCACCCAAAGTCGCGAGGGCTCTACACTCTGGGTTCGGGTTCCGTCATAGACATTCAGCTTATTGGCCCCCCTTTGAAATCCTTCAAAACTTTGCAGATTAAGCTGGCAGGGAGCATTAAAACAGCTATGGCAGGCCAGACAACGATTGTCAAAAATCGGCTGAACTTTACGGGTGTAAAAATCCGGAGGAAGCTCCTCCGCTTTTGAGACGCTTGTCATCACAACTGAAATAAAACAAAGCACAAGCCTGTTAATAAATTGCATACAGCCTTACTCCCCGTGTATTCTGCAATCATAAAGCTCTTTCTTGCTTAATGGAAAGACAAACGCGCAAAAAATGAGGTCGGCGATGGAGAGAATTCCGTTTCAAACAGTGCAAAACTCAATTGATGATATCTGCGGCATCACGGAAGAAAGTGATCTTGAAAAAGCGTCTCAGCATCTTTTTGACGTTCAGCCCGACCTTGCCGGGTTCTTTATGGAGTTTATCGAAGACATGAGTGAAGGCGCCCAGGATTTGGGTTTTATGATGGCTTTGATCCTGAACCGCTCTTTTGAAGACCAATACAAAGACCTTCGCGCCATGACTGAAGAGGAAGTGGTTTCTCGCTTTGAAAAAAATGAAGCCGAGTTTGAAAAATACCTTCAGTTGAATGATGACATGATTGCCGATCTTCAGGCCAAATCCAATTCTGAAGGTCAGCCCGAGATTCTCAACTACATCATCGAAGAACTTTTCATGTCTCCAGAGTTGGAACCGACTTTGGCCGCCAATGAACAAGTTCACTTATTCATTATCTGCAAATTCTTTGTGGATTGTTTAAATGATCTTGCCAACGAAAAAGCTCCTGAGCTTGTTCGTCACTAAATCACTTTTTTGACGGCGATGGCGGCAGGTCCTTGCAGGGCCTGCTTCAACGCCTGAAATGCCGGCTTATGAAACGGCTGCCCCAAGGTGATTTCGATATAGGCCACCGCCTGAATCGGTGTTTTAGGATGGGGATTATTCACAGACTCCATCACCACATCAGCAAAGCAGTCCGCTAAAGCCACCACTCTTGCAAACGGATTCATTTTAATGTCGCGCAATCGGCGCGGATATCCCTGCCCCGGCGCATTTTCATGATGTTCCAGAACAATCGAGATGATGTCATCCGAGATGGAAGGCATACTTCGCAGGATTTCCACGCCACGGTACACGTGGGACTCATAAGCCGCCGTTTGTTCACGGCTCATAGCATGTCTAGGAGTATCCAGAATTTCATCTGGAAGCTCTTTCATCCCCACATCGTGCAACAAAGCCCCCAGAGCTAATTTTTCCAGATTCTGCGCTAGCGTCCATTTCATATTTCGCGCAATGATCACCGAAATCGCTGAGACCATCATCGCATGGCGGATCAATTCGTCATTGAGGTTGGACATCATGTTGATAACTGCGGAGATATCCGGCTTATTGTCCACCAATGTTTGGATGGAACGACTGACAATTTTGGAATGTTCTAAGGCTTGATGATCGAACCCCAGATGTTCAATCTCTTTAAAGATCGAGTCCGCCGCTTTGGATAAAAAGACGGTCTTTTTTTCGAAACTTATTTTATCACTTTCCAACACGATACCGGCAATACTGAGACTTTGTCCCACGCATTTGTGATAGTCACTGCGTCGAACATACAGCCATTCCGCCTTTTCAGGAAAGTGCATTTGATCGAAGTGCACCTTGGCTCCTTCTTTCAAAATCATCACATAATTAGTTTCAGAGAGCTTAAGAAAGATATCCACAGGCACTTGCATGCCGGCGACAAACTCATCCCTTGATACCGCGACGTAATCTTCCTGATTGTTATTCATATCCATAGGAAGCTTATCGGCTCTCGACCTTAGTTCCTAGAGGACGCGTCTCAATTTAAGACAGAGTTTGTTATTCCAGAAAGCGGCTTTTCCACTGATCGCGTTCTACCGCGGTCAGGGCATATTCCCGCTCGAAGAAGGCATCATAGCTGCCGTAACGAGACGTGATTTCCTGTAAAGCCGTTTGCAGGAAGTCTTCTTGGGCCGACATCATGTACTCAAAACGCTCTTTAGCTTTGGCACTGATACGTGGCTCGATGGTCGCCAGGATTTTCAACTTGAAAGGCAGCAAGGTCTGCTCGGTGATGAGATAATCATGCAGAACTGTTTGTTGCGGAACCCCCAAAGACAAAAGCAATAAGGCGGACCCCACTCCCGTACGATCTTTGCCGACAGCACAGTGTTGCACCAACGCCCCGTCATTCAATGATTCCACTTTATGAAACAGCTTTTGATAAGCCACATTGCCAAAAGGAAGTTGTCGGTACAGCGATTCCATATAATCTGTCGGCAAGGCCTCCAAGCTTTCGGAAGTAAAAAAATCTTTGTGATCCGCGGTGGTCGCATGACTGCTGGGGTTGGCAGGACAGCATTCATACTGCACGCCCTCCCACAAAACATCGCGGTCCTTTTCTGCCTCGTGCTGATCCCGATAATCCACGATGTGCTGAATAGAAAAGGCCTTCAGATACTCACAATCCTGAGGGGTCAAGCGCGACAAAGAGCCCGAACGAAAAAAGAAGCCTTTACGAACTTTGCGTCCGTCAAAAGTTTCATAACCGCCGAGGTCTCTAAAATTAATGCCGCCTTCAAGTCTCATGAATTCTCCCGATAAAATAGAAGTTTACCATGACAGGATGTGGAAGAGACTCACTATTCTAGCTTTTCATAAATTCCATAAGCGGTGCGTAGCTTCCACTGCGATCGGCGATTTGAAGTGAGTGAATATACTGGGCTCTTTTTTGTCCCATTTTTCCCAGATTTGCCTTTCCCCAAGTGGGTCTCGACTGCCCAACCTGCTCCATAAGCAAGTCAGCGGCAAGACGAGAAAAACGGCCGTTGCCATTCGGAAATGGGTGAATCCATACCAGGCGGTGATGAAACCGGGCCACAATTTCTTCGACCGAAAAAGTGTCATGTGCCAACCAATATTTGACGTCACCTAAAAGAAGCCCCAGTTCGTTCTGAATTCTTTCGGGGGTGACACCAATGTTTGTTTCACGTCGACGAAAAGTACCGGCCCAAGCCCAGGTGTCTTGAAACATTTTTTTATGCAGAAGACAAAGACCGGAAGCCGAAAGAAGATCTTTCTTCAATGTACGACTGCCATAAGCCCAAAGAAGAGCGCGAGCAATTCCAGCGGCCTCATACTCGTCCAACTCGGAGTGCGTTGTCAGACCGGGAATCAATCCCAGCAAAGTTTCATCGTCGAGAGGAGTGGCCCCTGGAGGACTTTGAATTTTCATGCTGACTTCTCCATATCTTTCGATCTTCTTTCAATAAAAGTTCAGCCGCGACACTTTCCACCAAATGCTGCTGCGACTGACGTGAAGTATCCTGCTCTTCCAATCCCATGGTGTGTTCCGTGTCCTTAACAATCTCACGGGCTGCTTTCAGAGCTTGTGTTTCCAGTAGCTTTTGCAACCCTTGCCCCTTCGGAACCAAGAAATAAACCAGTTCACAATCTAAGGCCTCCGCCGTGTCACGCAGAGTTTGCAAGGTCACCTTGCCGGCCACCTCGTCTTTTTCAATGCGCTCAATCCTCTGTTTGATCACACCGAGCCGCGTCCCCAGATCTTGCATTGTCATACCAAGAGCTTCGCGAATCTCTTTCACCCACCCGTACTTAGGGATTTTCGTTGTAAGGACCGATTCGCTCTGATGAAAAAAACGGTCTAACTGGTGGCGACGAAGTTTTGCTGTTTTTGCACCCACGGAATCCTCGCTTTAAGGTCTACTTATAAGTAGACTTATTATATCTTATCGTCTATTTATAGATAGACCTTTAGATATTATATATCTACATATATATAGACTAAATTTGTGGGTTTTTGAATATCTTGCTCTTACTGAGCTCACAATTACGGTATAAAGTAGTAATTCTTCTGTCAAACAAATATGTAAATTATGTGTAATTGAAACAAAAGGTCTAGGTTTTCTAAAAGACCCTGTTTGACGACCGGCGCGAGAGCTTGTTCAATACGACGCCATCGAGTACTGTTTTGACAGACAAATCTGCGTGTGGCTCAGCTTGGTAGAGCACTTGCTTGGGGTGCAAGAGGTCGCTGGTTCAAATCCAGTCACGCAGACCACTCTTTTTTAGTATGGAATGGGGCTCTACGATTCTACTCATCTTTAAGCCACCTTCCGCGCCCACTTCATTTTCACTGAGCGACTGAGATAGGTGCCCAAACCTCTTCCCGCGAATCGCCATCTTGAATAACTTACCGCCCGTACCCGCACTCATCCGCCCACATTGCCGTCACGGAACAACGGGGATTGATAGCATAACCGCCTTCGCCTTTCCGATTCACCTTACAGACAATATTCTTGGCCCCAATGTTGACGTGACTCATGCCACCTTCGGGCATCACACCCATTTCAGAAAGAGCCTCAAAGAACATTTTAGATGCCAGTAAGCCCGCCTTGGCAGGCTTTGCACAACTGAATGTCGGCAGCAAATCCGTATTCACACCACGGATCGTCTGCACACACTGCAGTTCCGCGAGTGTCCAGACAATGTCGTAGCCGACGTTGGTCTTTTTCGCAAAGTTCGAATTCTTGAGAAGATATGTCATCGTCACAGCTTCATCGCCGTTAAAGTCGCGCGCTAAGACATCCTGGCAGTCCGCCCTTGCGACAAAAGAAAACAGAGAGACAGCAAAAGGTATGACGAACTGGATTTTCATAAAAACTCCTTCGTCCTTCCAGGATGAGAAGCTTTTTTGCATGCTGCAAGAGTGAAAGCCACTTGCAAGCAAAAAGACAAAAAGAAACCCGAACTCCTTTTTTGAATTGAGAAGTCCGGGTTTACTATTTCTATCAGTTTATTTTTTGACCACAGTCAGACAGCTTGAAGCGCCAGCAGACGGTTTTTAAATCAAATCACTTTTTGATGCCAAATTGATTTAAGACAAAGGCGTATTCTTCTGCATTCTCGTACAGGTGATCAAAACGCCCCGTGCTTCCGAAATGCCCGGCCCCCATATTGGTTTTAAACACGATCAAATTGTCATCGGTCTTTCTATCGCGCAATTTTGCGACCCACTTTGCGGGCTCCCAATAGGTGACTCGCAGATCATTCAGGCCACAAGTCACGTACAAAGTCGGATAATTCTTTTCTTCCACATTATCGTAGGGCGAATACGACTTCATATAGAAGTAGTACTCTTTATCCTCAGGATTTCCCCATTCTTTATACTCAGTTTGCGTCAGAGGAAGATCTTTATCCAACATGGTATTAATCACATCGACAAAGGGCACATGGGCCACGACGACATTAAAAAGATCAGGGCGCATATTCATACAAGCTCCGACCAGCATGCCTCCGGCACTCCCTCCGGCGATCGCGAGCTTTTGGGGATGCGAATAACCTTTCTTCTTCAAGTATTCCGCACACGCGATAAAATCTTTAAACGTGTTCATCTTCTTCAGGAATTTTGCCTCTTCGTACCACGCTCGTCCCATCTCTCCACCCCCGCGAATATGGGCCATGGCAAAGACAACGCCGCGATCGACCAGTCGAAAAATATCACGCCTTTCAGGAAACCCATCAGGAATAATGGCACCATAAGAACCATAACCATAGAGGTAAGTCGGATGTGTCTGGTCTTTTTTTAGTCCTTTTTTATAAGTCAAAACCACAGGGATTTGCACGCCATCATGCCCTGGCACCCAAACCCTTTCGCACACATAGTTCGAAGATTTATGCCCTTTCACCTGTTTGGTCTTCAAGGTCTTCGTCGTTTTCGTGCGCATATTGTATTCAAGAACTGTGGGCACTTGAATCGGCGATGAATAGTTCAATCGCACCGTCTCGGTTTTATATTCATAATTATCCGGGGCCACGACGACACTGAACGCCGCATCTTTAAACTTGATTGTATGATCTTTCTGTTTTTGCAAATCGCAGATGCGAATTTGCGGCAGCCCGTTTTCACGCTCGGAAAGCACCAGGAAGTTTTTGAACAGATGGAATTCATCGACAAAGATTTCGGGTTTATGAGGAATGAATTCTTTCCACTGGTCTTTTTCTGTCCGCAAAAGATCTGCGGTCATTATTCTGAAGTTTTGTGCATTTAAATTGGTGCGGATCCAGAATTTATCCCCAGCGTGCTCAACATCGTATTCCAAACCTTCGATCCGCGGTTGCAGACAACGCGCAGGAAGACTCGGGTTGTGAGCGTCCACACACCACACTTCCGAAGTGATCTTGCCGTAACTGCCTATGAAAATAAAATTATGCGATGCGGACTTCCTAAGACCAAGAAATTGCTTCGGATCCTGTTCGTGATAAATCAGCTCATCTTGTTCAACTGGCGAACCAAGTTTGTGACGGTATACCTGATAAGGACGGCGATTTTCGTCCAAGCGCACATAAAAAACTGTTTCGTTGTCTTCGGCGAATGCGACCGAGCCATTGCAATTCGGGATCGTATCCGGCAAAAGTTTAGCGGTTTTTAAATCTTTGAAATAGACCGTGTAGCGTTCAGAGCCATCATAATCAGCACAATAAGACAGAAGATCGTGTTCGGGACTGACCTTGACCGCCGTAACATCACAATATTTTTTACCCTTCGCCAAGGCGTTTCGATCCAAAAGAATTTCTTCTTTGCCACCGGCTTTGGGTTTTCTACACTCGTAAGAGTACTGCTTTCCTTTTTTAAAACGAGTGTAGTAAAGAAAATCATCATAAGGGGCTGGAACAGACGAGTCATCTTCCTTGATCCGCCCCTTCATTTCTTTAAACAGCTTATCCTTCAAAGACTTCAGCGGCTTCATGTGCGTTTCGTAGTACGCATTTTCCGCTTTGAGATACTTCAAAGTTTCAGGGTTTTCTTTTTCGCGTAACCAAAAGAAGGGATCGACACGAATATCCCCATGCAGTTCAAGATTTTTCAATTTTTGAGGAGCTCTCGGAATTGGTGTTTTATTTTTCATGAGGCTACTCTATACACAAGAAATTGGACACTCAATGAGAATCACAGCGAACACCTTGTATTAAAATAAAAGCCGATCCCTCGGGAGCACCTCGGACGCAGAGAAAATGTCCCCATAAAAATTAGAGAGAAGACAAATTGAATATCGGACAATTTCAGTGTAAACTATTTTTTGTGGTAAAACTCTTTCTTACACTTTCACTCTGGTTCTCTTCTTCTTATGCGCAGGAAAAAGTTCTGACGCTCGGAGTACCCTTTCAAATCAAAAGAGTCGGCGCCATCGTGGAATATCAAAAACTTGTTTCTAATGCCTTGAAGGATGCGGGATTTGAAACGCAAACCAAAGTCACTGCGGGCAAAGTGCCTTACGAAGAAATGCTGGCGGGGAAAATCGATGGCATTCTGTATGACGATCTTCATATTAAAAAGGGTCGGAAGCACACCATTTCCACGTCGTTCCCCCTGATCAAAACCAAAAGTCGGATTTTCTATTTGAAAGAAAATCCCCGATTTAAAAATCACGACTTTTCAGACACTGGCCTGGCAAAGTACAAGGGCTCCATTTCTTCTGCTAATAAATCCATCGAAGCAGAGGCTTTGCGCAGAAACCTCAGCTTTATTAACTCAAATAATCCTTTGCATAACGTGACCGCCCTCTTAGAGGGCAAAGTGGACTATTTTATTGCGATTGAGGAAGTCGGAAAAAGCGCCGTCATTGCGCATCCCGGGGCTAAGGATAAAATTAGCTCCAGTGACACTGTGTTTACAGAAGTCCCCTTGTATCTGACTTTTCATAAAAAGCACGGCAAGGAAATGGCAAAAATAGAGCAGATTCTGATAAAACATCTGCGAGGGGATCTTCGCCAATATCCGCAGATATCGGAAAGTTTAAATAAAGACCCGTAAAAAAAGGGGCTAAGAAAGGCCCCTATTTGAACATTTGGCGAACGCGACGGATATCCATAATCAGCTCTTCAACCGTGTCGTTGAAGTTTTCCAGCTTATGAATCACCTGACTCATGTCCTTTTCTTTACGGACGTGAGCTTTGAGTTCCTTCATCGCGTTTCTTGCACCCTCAATTGAAAAACGATCCCGGTGCAAAAGTTTTCGGATCAACAAAGCGTTTTCCACATCTTTTCGTGTGTACATACGTTGATTGTTTGAAGCTTTTTTGGGACGAAGGATTTCAAACTCAGTTTCCCAGTAACGAAGAACGTACTGCTTGATTCCGAGAATCTCGGCAACATCGCCAATCTTAAATCCCATTTTATCAGGAATCGCATTGATCTCTTCCAAAAGCTTGTCATCACAAAGCATCGCAGGAATCGAGATCGGAGTGGTCGCAATGACCGGAACTGCTGCCGACTCTTCCACGAAATCAACGTGACTGTCGCCCAAAGACAACTCGGAACTTTCTATTTCGAGTTGGTCTGGCTCGCTATTCGTTGTCATCATAGTCGTCGTCATCATCGTCCTCATCCTTTAAGTGAGCGTACTCTTCCCCGTTCAACATCGCTTTTAAAACTTGCGAAGGACGGAACGTAAGAACACGGCGAGCGGAAATCTTGATCTGCTCCCCTGTTTGGGGGTTGCGACCAATACGCTCGTTCTTGCCGCGAACAACGAAGTTACCAAAACCAGAGATCTTAACTTTGTCGCCGTTTTGTAAAACGTCTTTCAAAGTATCGAAGCAAAGCTCAACAAGCTCGGAAGCTTCTTTTTTCGAGAAGCCGATCTTTTGGTAGACGTTCTCGACGATATCGGCCTTAGTCACCGTTGATTTACCTAAGTTCTGGCCAGCCATGATTTATACTCCATTTCCGCCCTCGCACTGGGTGCTTCAGGCGGGATTAACCATTTCTCTTACAAAGGGTAACAAGTAACTGAAAACAATCAAGAATTTATCTCACAGAAAGATCAAAATTCTTTTTCAAGCTCTCTAGCACCTTATTTGTCGTCTCTGCGATTTGCGCTTCCTGCAGCGTGGCATTTTTATCTTGAAGCCACAGGCGAATCGCCACGGATTTCTGACCCGGCTCCATTTTTTCGCCTTCGTACAAGTCAAAGACATCCACGTTCACAAGCAGCGAACCCGCGGCTTTGCGAATATCCTTAAGCACATCGCCCACTTTCAAAGTTTTTGGCATCACGAACGCGAAGTCGCGCTCCACCACCGGGAACTTGGAAATACTTTGGATGCGGTAAGGGCGAGGTTGCCCCTTATAAAGCTGATCTAAATCAAGCTCAGCTAATACCGCAGGCACGCGGATTTTATTATCATCTAGAAGAACCGGATGAAGTGTACCAATAAAACCAACTTTTTTTCCTTCAACCAAAAGTTGCGCATATTGCCCTTGGTGCAAGAACGCGGGTACTTCCACCTTGTTTGTCGGTGTGACCCAGGTATAAGCCGAAATATTCAACGACTTCAGCAACACTTCAACCGCTGCTTTAAGTTCAAACACCACAGGGTAATCCAGTGACTTGTTCCAAAGATTCGCGGCACGTCCCCATAGCGCCAAGCCCAAACGACTGGTTTCGCCATAAGTTCCGTCGTCTTTCATAAAGAAAGAACTGCCGATCTCAAACAAACGTCCTTGCATATTGCCCGCGTGGAAGTTGGTATTCAGATTTTTGAAAAGACCAAAGCTTAAAGAAGTTCTCATCACATCCATTTCTTCATTCAATGGATTCATAATGCGAATCTCTTTGCCTGACACGGACAAGCCCGCCGCCTTCAAAGCTTCGATGGGACCCAAAAAGGCTTTTTCCCCTTTAGAACCGACAAAGGCAAAGTTCACGGCTTGTTGGAAACCTTCTGCGCGCATCAACTCGCTTGTTGTACGGTTCAACATAAATCCCTTGTCGTGATGTGACGGCATTGTCTTAAACACCGGCAAGGACTCGGGGATGTGTTCATAGCCATTGAGGCGGGCGTACTCTTCAACCAAATCCATGTCCTGCTCAAGATCAAAACGGAAGGTGGGAGGAAGAATTTTGTAAGTACCTGCCCCCGCTTGTTCCAACTGGCATCCCAAACGCTTCATAAAATCCACGAATTTGTGCTCTTCCGCCTGGTAACCCAAACGGTCCGTCACCGTTTGCACCGCAATCGTCACAGGCGCTTTTTTCACTGGATTTGGATAAAAATCATGGTGATCGCCAAAAGCTTCGCCACCAGCAACTTCCAAAATCAGGGCCGTTGCACGATTTAAACCGCGAAGAGCTCCATCCGGATCAACGCCTCGGGAAAATCTGTAGGCTGAATCTGTATCAATTCCGTGAGTACGCGAAGTTTTGCGTGCGCTCATCGGCAGAAAGTAAGCAGATTCCAGGAAAACTTCTGTCGTGGCCTCTGTCACACCCGAATTCTTGCCGCCGACAACACCCGCAAGGCAGGCCGGATGAGAAGTATCACGAATTGTCAGCTCTTCACCGGTTAAACTGATCTCTGAACCATCCAGCGTGATGAATTTTTCACCTTTCGTCGCCCGATCCACAATCACTTTTTTCCCCGCGATAAAAGCAGCATCAAAAGCATGCAGAGGCTGTCCCAACTCCATCATCACGTAGTTTGTCACGTCGACGATGTTGTTGATCGAATTCATGCCCACACTTTCAAGACGCTGAACCAGCCATGCTGGCGAAGGCCCCACTTTAAGACCCTTCAGGTAACGACCCGTATAGCGAGGACACAAATCAAAGGCCTTCACATCCAAAGAAATTTCGCTTTTTGTCGACTGAGAATTGACCTTGGGTTCCGCCGTCGGAGCCTTCAATTCTTTTCCATATAGACAAGCCACTTCACGCGCCAAACCATAGTGACTTAAGCAGTCCGCTCTATTGGGCGTTACTTTCAATTCAAAAGTGATGTCGTCATAGCCCGCGTACTCGGCATATGGTTTTCCGACGGGGGCGTCCGCAGGAAGAATGGCAATGCCTTCTGACTCTTTAGCCAAGCCCAGTTCTTTCAAAGAGCACAGCATCCCTGCCGAATCGACACCGCGAACCGCTGACTTTTTAATCGCGAAATTTCCCGGCAACACAGCTCCCGGCAAAGCCACGATCACACGGTCGCCGGCTTTGTGATTTTGCGCCCCACAAACGATTTGGTGCACAACACCTTCGCCCGTAGATACGCGACACAAGGAAAGTTTATCCGCATTCGGATGTTTATCTTTTTCCAGGATGTGACCGACAACCACGTGGTTAAAGTCTTTTGCCCGATTGGTGATCTCTTCCACTTCAAGACCGGCGCGAGTCAGAGCTTCGCCCAACTCTTCCGGCTTTTGAAAGAATTCCGTCACATCAACATAATCTTGGAGCCATTTTAAACTGATCTTCATTTTACAAACTGCCTTAAGAAACGCACATCATTTTCAGGGAACAAACGAATGTCTTCGATGCCGTATTTAATAATTGCCATACGTTCAACACCAAAGCCGAACGCAAAACCTTGCCATTTTGGATATTCGATTTTTGCGGCTTGAAACACTTTCGGATTCACAAGTCCGCAACCGCCGATTTCAATCCAGCCGGAATGCTTACACAGACTGCAGCCTTTGCCTTTACAAATAGGGCAAGAGCAATCCACTTCTGCCGATGGTTCAGTGAAGGGAAAAAAGCTCGGACGGAATCTTGTTTTCAAGCCCGGACCAAAGAACTCACGAACAAAGAAACTGATTGTGCCCTTCAGATCCGCCATAGAGACTTTCTCATCCACACACAAAGCTTCAATCTGATGGAAGTTCGGAAGATGCGAAATGTCGCTGTCGCAACGGAAAACCGGCCCCGTACCAATCACGCGCAAAGGCAACTGTTCGGTTTCCAGAGAGTGAATCTGAATCGGAGACGTGTGCGTGCGCAGCACATGGCTTTTGTCGATAAAGAAAGTGTCTTGCATATCGCGCGCAGGGTGATCCGCCGGAATATTCAAAGCCTCAAAGTTATAGTAATCTTTTTCAATCAGTGGGCCCGTGCGAACGCTGTAACCCAAACGTGACATCACCGAGAAGATTTCCTCCACGACGATATTGACCGGATGAGCAGAACCTTTTGCTTGCGCTGCTGCAGGCAAGGTCAGATCGATTTCTTCGGCCGCCATTTTTGCCGAGATTTCTTTTTTCTTTAAAGCTTCTTCGGCCTCCGTGTAAGCGGCTTCAAGGAGCTGCTTCACTTCGTTCACCTTTTTACCAAACAGAGGTTTTTCCTCTTTCGGCAAAGAAGCCATTTCTTTCATAATCTCAGTCAAAGAACCACTTTTTCCCAGGTATTGAACCTTGAGATCATAGAGGTCTTTAGAGGTGGGAGCAGCTTTAAAAGCCGCCAGGGCTGTATCTTTAATAGAATCAAGTTTGGTCGTGGACATAGGGTCTCATAATCACCTCAGAGGCTCGTATTTTCAAGCATTTAGCTTTTACACACAGCGCAGAAAAGCCTTGAGGTTTCCCGACTTTCCCTCTATCTTTCCCAGACTCTTATGGCGCATAAAAATAAAACGAACTACAGTCCCTATAAAGCCCGTCAGGAAGCCCGTGGCAACTTCTCCCCTTCCAATCTGGGCCGCCACAAGAAGCCCGAGCTTATTTATGAGCTGAATGAGGCCAATGATCGCCTTGCTGATGTCTTCCGCAATCACAATTTCGATATGGTGAATCACCAACAACGCCTGCAATTGGCGCATTTTTACCGCCTTTTGATGTTGAATCAGGAAAAAGAGAACTTTACTCGCCTGCTGAAATTGCGGGACATCGCTATTAAACATTTTATCGATAGCATCATCATCCTGAAGCACACCAAACTGCAATTTCCGCTTTTAGATGTCGGCACGGGACCTGGCTTCCCTGGAATTCCCCTGAAAATCATGTTCCCGGAAGAAAAAATTCTTCTGGGCGAAGGCGTTCAACGTCGGGTGGAATTTTTAAAACACGTTCGCGCTGAGATGAAGCTGCAAAACCTGGACATTCTGGGTCGCAATATCAACCAGCACTGCATGTATCCCGTCAATGGAGCAATTACTCGCGCAGTGGAAGACATTGGCAACACCCTTGGTAATGTGATTAGCTGTCTGCAAACCGGTGGACGCGTGTATTTCATGAAAGGTCCCGGTGTTGACCCCGAGATCAAAGCTTTTAAAAACACCGAATGGTCCGAGTACTATAAATTGGTTGAAGATGTGGCTTACACTCTTCCACAAACACCGCACGAACGTCGCCTTGTGGTTTTCGAAAAAATAAAAACCAAACCTCTTCCCGAAGAAGATGAAGGTGAGGAACTTTTGCTGGAAGAACTTTCTGGCGAAGAACGACGACGGTGGGCGCATTACACTTAGTGCGCTGAAGATTTAAGCTCGATATAAGACATTGACTGACTACGAATAGAAGGAATACAAAATTCGCTGATGAACGCGATTCCAAAGACTCCCCCTCTTCTCCAGCTCGCGCGCTTGCAGGTCCGTCAAGGTGACTTGCTGGAAGCCCGTGCCACAACGACAGAGTGTTTGGTCACGTTCAACAAAGAAGCGGAACTGCCTCTCTGGTTCGAAGCCGCCCGCATTCATCTGCAAGCCAACATCGAACTTGAAAACGTCGGCGGCGCCGATGTCGTCATGAACGAGGTTCTGCAACTGCTTTCCGCAAAAAATCTTTCCGCTGCAAACGAAGCCAAAGCTGAAACTATGCTTGGATCTTGGTTACGAGCTCAGGGAAAAACGGAAGAATCTCAAGCCTACATCGACTCGGCGATCACCAAGGCCACTGGTGCGCGCGATTTGGAAACTCTGGCCCGCGCCCTGCTTTTTTCGGCTTTCAGTCTTTTATTAGAGCCGAAGAAACACAATCACACGCTTTTAACCTTGGACAAGGTCGACGTCCTTTTAAGTGAAGCGGAAAACACGGAATTGACGCTCACCTCGCTTTTATTGCGCGGTTATATTTACACACAAAGCGTGCAATTCGATCGTGCCATGGATGTTCTTTGGCGCGGTTATGAACTGGCGAAGCAGCATGGCTTTCAACTTTTAATTTCAAGCATTCTGGCGCAAATGGCCCGCGTCTATCGGGATCAGAAGCGGGACGAACAATATCGCATCTATGCAGAGCTGGCGATAAAGGGCGTCAGCCCCATCAAATCGCCGCGTCTGTATAAATTTATCACTCAGGTATGCCCGCACGATTTGGACAGCCTTCGTTCGCAATACGACTTTCAGGTAGATGAAAAATCCCGCCTGGTCCTTGAAAAAACGAAGGGTGTGATTAATTTCAAGAATCAACACATCCTTTTAGACATGGCGCTGTTGTTTATTAAAAATCCCGGCCAGCGTTACTCGAAAGAAGACCTCGTAGAAAAAATCTGGGGTCAGGCCTATAACCCCGAGCTGCACGACAATTTGATCTACGTCTCGATCAAACGACTCAGAACACTGCTCGAACCTGATTTGGAAAGCCCCCGCTATATCCTGCGGGATCGCAAAGGTTATTTCTTCAATCCTCAAGCCACAGTGCAAATGAAATATTTGGAGGAAGCAACTCTATGAAGTTCTTAAGCACTCTTCTTCTTATTCTTTTTAGCTCGTTCGCTTTTGCCGGTCCCGGTGATGGCCCCATTGTTCCCTGGCCAACCAGTGTGACTCGCGAGGCTTTGACGGACACTCAGGTGTATGGTCGCTGGGTGGCTTACGAGCATCACGCTATTTGGTTTGTGAATATTCAAAAAGATCCTTTGGAAATCGGTCGATCTTATATCTCGATTTCTTCTGACGCTCTTTTCACCCACAAAGCAGTGGGCTCTCTGTACACAGGCGACAATGTCATGTGGGGCAAACTTATCATGGATGCCACTCATTCCGCGGCCATCGTTCTTTACAAAGACGCCGAGGGCACGAAGCTGCGTATTGCCAAAGGTCGCAATCGCTATGTTGAATTAAAGCTTTCTCGATAAAGAGAGGACGTGACGCTGTGATTGAGATCAGTTCAAAAAGCAATGAGCACTTTCGCCGCTGGCTGGATCTGGCTTCCGCCCGCGGGATCAAGAAGCATCAAGAATTTATTCTTATGGGCGAAAAGCTGATTGCCGAGTTCTTGGAAAATCCCAATTTCAAGGTGAAGGCCGAGCTCGTCCACGAGGACCTGAAGTCTTTGACCATGACGGCCTCTTCCCTTAAGGGTCAGCGCATTCCCGTTTTTAAATTGCCCAAGGCCCTCTTTAATGAGGTCGATGTTATTGGCACCCACTACAATCTTTTAGTTTTAGAACCGAAAGAAATACCGGCACTGCCTGCCAGCCCGACCCAAGGATTGGAAGTTGTTTCTCCTTTAGGTGATCCTGCCAATTTGGGATCTCTGGCCCGTTCGGCTTTGGCCTTTGGCGCCAGCAAAATGATTCTTACGGAAGAAAGCTGCAATCCGTTTCATCCGAAAGCCATCAAAGCTTCGGCGGGCACTCTTTTAAAGTTACCGCTTTATCGGGTCGGTAAATTCACCGAATTTGTTGCTGGCAACGAAGATCTTTATGCCCTGGACATGAAGGGCGAAAACGTCGCCACATTCAAATGGCCCAAAAATATTCGCCTGGCGATTGGCGAAGAAGGTCCCGGATTTGGTGGATTAAAGGGATTAAAGCGACTGGCCGTGGCCACTCAAGGGGTCGAGTCTTTGAACGCCACTGTGGCCGCCAGCATTGCTCTTTTCAGCTATTCGGTCGTGCCAAAGTAAGCACGACCGAAGACATCTAGTGACACAAAAGGCTTTTGATTTCCGGCTCGGTAACGAGCTGACTGATCTGACACATCTTCTGATCCAGAATTCCGTAAACATCCCAGTTCGAAAACAATGTCTCGGCCCGTCCCTTTGTCACGCCGATCTGTTTCCACTGTGTCCCAATTCTAACAAACAAGGGGGCGCCGCTGTCGCCGGGTTGCACGCGGGCCGCTGACTTGGATTCATAAGTGCTAGAGCTTTTACCGATTCGATCCAAACGGGCCCTTCGCTTCGTATCGTTGGTGGCAATCTCTTCAATCGGATTGATCGTGACCACCGTCGGCCAATAAGTTAAAAGATTGGAATTGATCGCCGAAAGCTCTTGCTGTGATATCACGGGAACGTATTGGAAGTCCGCTTTTAAAGGCAAAGGCTTTTCAAAAATCACCACGGCAATATCTTCAGCAGGTCCGATACGCAAGCGCAGACCTTGCATATCCACACGTCGTTTTAAATCTGCGGTGTAGACGAAACGAGCCTTCACCGTTTCACGGTATCGAGTCACATAACCGATACGACGAGTCTCTCCAGTGGGTGTGGTACGATAGACATACTCTCCAACATGCAGGTCGATCTCCCAGGATTTAAGAACTTCTGACTGGTATACGCAGTGGGCCGCCGTCAGCATCACCCGATCAGAAAGAAGATTGCCATTGCAAAAGCCAGGAACCGAGTCCTTGCTTTCCGGGTCGTACCCTAGGGCACTAAAAAACACCGCGGATTCAAACTCAGTGCCTTCTGCAGGGATCGCATTCGTTAACGCCCACGAGTTTGCAGCCAGAAAAAGAATGGATAAAAAGATCTTCATTAAGCCCCCTTAAGGGAAGGACCTATTTCGGGTAGAACCTGGGGTCATCAAAAAAAGCTCTTTGACACCACGTGATTACGGTCATCACGGTTTATTTGCTTTTAAGCTTCAGATAATACTGACGATCCGTCGCTGGCAGCCTTTCGATTGCATAACGAAGCATGGTGCGAGGCATTTTCGGGGCATGCACATCTAAGAATTTGCGCATATCTTGCTCGCTGACTCGTTTTCCGGCTTCCCGCAACATCCAGCCGACCGCTTTGTGAATCAGATCATGAGGGTCGTTAAGCAAGATCTTGGCGATTTTCAGCGTGTCTTTATATTCCCCGCGCTTGATAAAATGAAAGGTGGAAAGCATGGCGATTCGTCGCTCCCAAAGACTGGGAGATTTTGCGAGTTCGCATAAGATCGAACGATCGCGTTCGTAAAGATAACTTCCGACGATATATTCAGCCGAAGAGTCCACAAGATCCCAATTGTTAATATATCGCGTGTTTTTTAAATAGAACTGATAGATTTTTTCTTGCTCTTTTTCAGGACTTTTTGCGAAACGACCCACAAGAATCAAAAGACCGATCAACCGTTCCTCGTGAATTTTGGATTTAATAAGAACACGGACATCTTTTAAAGAAAGATCCGCATATTTTTTTGCGATACTGCGACTTTCAGGAACAGTCAGCCCCCAAAAGATATCACCTTCGGCATACTCGCCGGGGGCGGTTTTAAAAAATCGCTGAAGGGTTTGTGCCCGAGCGGGCTTGCGCTTCTTTAAGATGTCTTTTTGGATTTTTAACATTCTTTAAAGTTACAAAACCCTGAGTCAGGGGGCAACGTCTTAACAAGGAATCAGTTTTTCTAGAACTTCCGCAGCAGGCTCTTGCTCCCATAACGACAGCACGTAACCTCCGCCACCCGACCCCGTCGGTTTTACGGCCAGGGCGCCCTTCTCTTTAAGCCACTGAATATGCAGACCGGGAGCTCCTTCGTTCAAGCCCCACTGTTCAAAACACTGACCACCTTCTTCAATTGCTTGCGCTAAAAGAGGCAATCCTTCTCGCGAATCCATCTGCAGAGCCTTCTGAGCCAACGTCACCGCGTGGGCCATTTGTTGGTCGATTTTTTCACCGACCTCTGGATTCTGCAGTAGCAGGTCTTTCACCTTGTTCACCGCATCCACCGTCACGCCACGCTTGCCCGAATAAGAAATATACCAGCGGGGTTTCCACGCGGACGCCAAAGGTTTGCGCTCGCCATTGCGAACGAAGTACAGACCTTCGCCTGACAATGCCACTGCGATATCCACGCCACTGCTTTCACCGTGAAAAAGATTTTCCAAATCACGGGCGAACTCGTAGTACTCACTTTCAGGTACATAGCCCAGATACCCCAACCAACGAGTCAAAGCTACACACAGCGCCGCCGAAGCGCCCATACCCGCGCCAACGGGAATTGACGACTCTAGAAGTAAGACACCTTTGATATCATGGCGTGGGATTTTTTTTAGTTCGCAGGCTTTCTCTAAAACACCCCAAACTAAAAGCTGCAGGTCTTTTCCGTGATCGCCGACTAGACGCAACTCTAAAGGAGATTCTGTGCGCGAATAGTTCAATTCCAGATTTCGGGATTGAATTGGAAAAACCAAAGCCGGCACACCACGCAAAACAGCATGTTCGCCAGCAAGAATCCATTTGCCAAAGGACTTACAGGTAAAATCAATGGACATCGGGTTTAACACCTTCAAAGGCTAAAACTTTATACTCTTTTTGGAAGAGCTCTCGGTAGGTCTCGAAAGACTTCTTTTGGTCGTTTCTAAATAGCATATGCACATTGGCGCCGGCATCCATTGTCACCAACGGACCGTCTTGCCATTTGTTCCAAAGCTTTTGGCACTCCTCCAAAACCTTCTTGGATTCATCTGTCATATAGCTAAACGACGGCGTGCTGGTCTCAAACAAGCGATGCATATCAATAAACTCGTCCCAGACGATCTGACGGGCCATGTGCCAGTCATCAAATTGCAAAGCTTGGGAAAGATCCTTCAGACGAATTTCCGCGCGTTCCACGCGACCTGCAAAACGGGGGCTTGTCGTTACAAGTTTATGCGCTTCTGAACTGGAAACCTCTTTTTTGCTATCTTCCACCACGACGACGATATGATGCAGATCCTTCACCGGCAAATTCATCGGCTCTGCGTATTCGTGCAACCAAAGAGCCCACGGCGAAAACAACGAACG
This sequence comes from Bdellovibrio sp. ArHS, assembly GCF_000786105.1. Classification (NCBI taxonomy): domain Bacteria; kingdom Pseudomonadati; phylum Bdellovibrionota; class Bdellovibrionia; order Bdellovibrionales; family Pseudobdellovibrionaceae; genus Bdellovibrio; species Bdellovibrio sp. ArHS. The sequence goes on along the minus strand of NZ_JTEV01000001.1, from coordinate 7,770 downwards.
ACAAGAAGATCCCGAACCTTGCCGAGAAAGCTCTGACAAAACTTTTCTATCCGCCCCCCAAGGCTGAGGATTTATTTTCTGAAACATTTCCGCCGCGGCTAAAGTCAAAGCCGCGAAACTCGAAGCGGAGCTAGCCAGCCCACAGTCGGAAGGAAAATTATTCGCCGACTCGACAAGAAAGTTTTGAGTCACGCCCCACTTATCTTTAAGATTTTGCAGATGTTTTAAAAAACGCTGCTGCCCTTTTTCTGACAAATTCATTTTTTCAAGATCTTCACGAACCAATAGCTTCCACTGATCTTGAGCTTCATCAATCTGGGTTAAACGCACATAGGTTCTTAAGTTTTCCAGGGTATAGGACAAAGAGCCGTTCGTCGGCTTATTGCCAGACCCCTCGATCTTACCCATGTACTTTATAAGAGCGATATTAGAAGGAGCAGACACTAAAACTTGTTTCATAGAGTTCCTCGAACTTGTAAACCGTTGGCGATTTTCTGCGAGGACGCCGTCAAAGACAGACGACGCGACTGACAGAACTGAGCCAGATGTTCGGATTCATTTTTCCGGGTGATAACAAGAACCACATCGGCACCAAGAGCGCCACAGCCCTTTGCCGTCATCACCCCGGGGATTTGTTGGATTTCATTTAATAGGAAAAGAGTTTCGTTGCAGGTAAAGCCTAATTTTTTTAAGGCCTCGCCATAAGAAGTGATTCCCGCAATAAAAGCCGCACTATCATGATCTTCAAAAGACGCACGAATCGCCGCAAAGCTTTTTTCAAGATCCGTCACGTCGAACGTCTTAAGATTTTTTAGATGTTCATGGGTTGCGACTTTGTTCCCGGTGTGCAGCAGATGCATTTCAAGATCGGTAAAAGGCCAGCTCTTCACAGAAATCAAACCTTGGCGCTTCTCAAAGAATGTCAGCGCGCCTTTTAGCTGCCCCACGAGGTCGGCGCCACTAGGACGCTGTCCTTCACCTTTCCAGGCCACTTCATAATAAGCTTCCAGAAGATGTTTGAAGTCCAAAAGTTTTTCCATGTCCTGCTGAGAAGCCTCTTGATAAAGCCACAAAGCATAAGCACCCAAAAACTGCGCCGTGGAGGCACCAAAGCCCCCTTTGCCCGCATAAGGGTCCTTAAAGACCAGATCGAACTGCGAGAAATAATCCTGATGTTTACGTGTAAACAAGCCTGCCGGAGAATCGGGATGAATGCTTCCCAGGCTGCCACGTCCCCTATTCACTTCCAGCTCAAAATAGGGCTGCGACAGAAAGACCAGTGTCGGTCCTTCTTGCAAAGCCAGGTATTCACCTGCGATAAAAGTTTTGCCGGGAACAGAGAAGACCAAGGACATGGCCTCTCCTAACTATGTGTGCGTGTGGTCGTCGTCGCTCTTTGTGAAGAACGAAGCTCTTTAAGCACGTCGATTGCATTGCTTAAAGAGATGCGTTTACGAACCGCCAGGATCTCTTCGAGTTTCTTTTGCACCAACGGAATTTCTTTTTCTTCAGCACCCGCACCCAAGGCCAGGTTTTTTGTGTGAAGCTTCATGTGACCTTCGATGATTCCTACGGTCGTCAGCGCTTTTAAAGCGCCCAGGTTTTGGACCAAACCCACCGCCGCGATGACTCGAGAAAGTTCGTTCGCAGAAGTCGTTCCCAACATCTTCATGCACATCATTGCCGTCGGATGAAGAGTGGTCACACCCCCAACGGTGCCAACGATGAGCGGAGCTTCGAAAACACCTTTAAGGCCGCCTTCCCCATCACGGAACCAACGAGTGATAGAGCGATACTGTCCGTCGCGAGAAGCGTAAGCATGAATCCCAGCCTCGACCGCGCGCCAGTCGTTTCCAGTCGCGATAAGAACCGGGTCAATGCCGTTAAGAACACCTTTGTTGTTGGTCGCTGCACGATAGGGATCTTGCTGCGCAAACAAAGAGGCCTCTTCAATTTTTTCTGCCAACTCAGGATCAATGTCCTTGATGTGAACCGTCGCGCGAGTGATTTTGGAATCCACAAGATTCGACAGAATACACATCGTCACTTTTTCGCCGGTAAATTGTTCGATCGGTTCCTTTAAGAACTCGCAAACCTGATTCATGATGTTGGCACCCATTGCGTCGCAAGGGTCCATCAAAACATGAACCACGGCCATGTCGCTGCCATCACCGCGCGGCACTCGGCGGACCTGGATGTCGCGAACACCACCACCACGGCGAACTAAACCGAACGCCACTTCACGGTTGGAAATTTCAATCAGGAAGTTTTTCTGAGCCAGGATTTGTTTTTCAAACTGAGTGAAGTCTTTGATCTTCGCACATTGGATCTGTCCGATGATATCGTTACCGACCACTTCTGTCGTAATCGAACCTGATTCCCGAATCCATTTGGCGGATTTGCACACTGCCGCGACGATCGAAGTTTCTTCAACAGCCATGGGAATTACGTAGTCTTTGCCATCGATATTGAAGTTCGTCGCAACTCCCAAAGGAAGCTGGAAGTAACCGATCACGTTTTCGATGAACTTTTCACCCAAAGAAGTGTCGCGCAACCCGCCCTTCGACAGATACTCAACATCAGAATCATGAAGAACGCCCACGTCCATCAATGCTTTCAGTCTTTCTTCACGAGAAAGTTTAGAGAAACCTTTAAAGATGTCTAGAAGCTGCTTTTTCATCGAATCACCCTCTTTGTCTGAAGGTCTTTAAGATTTTTTGATCCTGTACAGAACAAAGCAATCTTAAGCTCAGTTTCTAATTTATTCATAAGCTCTTCCAAGGCCTCATCGCCTTTGAGAGCGGCCTCCAAGAAGGGCCTTGCGAGCCCGACTTTGTTGGCCCCCAGAGCACAAAGTTTTGCGACTTCCAATCCGTTGCGAACGCCCCCGGAGGCCCAGATTTCATAACTGACCCGGGCTTCTTTGGCATTCAGAACCGACTGTACTGTACTAATACCCCAGTTTGCGAAAGTTTGCGCTACTTTATACAGTAAATCATTCTCTTGGGAACGATAGCCTTCAACCCTTCCCCAATGCGTGCCGCCCTTGCCCGCCACATCAACAGCATAGATGCCAATGTTTTCAAGGCGTTTCAGGGTTTCCACGGAAAATCCACATCCCACCTCTTTGACGACAACGGGAACGCCGGCAATTTTCACCAGATTTTCTAGAGCTTCTAGTCCATGTCGAAAGTCACGAGTTCCTTCGGGCTGCAAGGCTTCCTGAAGAGGATTGACGTGGACAAAAAGGGCCACGGCCTGCGTGGACTCAATCAGACGTTGAACTTTATCGATAGGGCTTTTGATGAGCTGAGCGATTCCAATATTGCCCAACAAAAGAGCCTTGGGCGCCTGACGACGCACACGGTTCCATTCTTCAGCCGCATTGGAATCTTCCAACTCTCTTCTTTGTGATCCGACACCCATTAAAATCTGACGACGATCACTGAGACGAGCCAAGGCCTCATTGATTTCGCGGCCTTGTTCATGCCCCGCGGTCATCGAAGAAATAAAAATAGGAGAAGAAAGCGAAAAGGAATCTTTGGTAACAGGGTCTTTTAAAAACAAAGAGGTCGATATATCGACCTCTTTAAAATCCAAATTAGGCAAAGCCTCATGAATCAATTCGATCGAGTCTAAACCATTTTGTCCTTCAGTCTGCGACCTTGGATCCAGCGCGATTTTTATGTGATCGCGCTTTCTTTGTTCAAATTGGTTATTAGACTCTTCCATGGGTTGCTATTGCAGACCTTACGCCAAAGCGTGTTTGCAAAGAGCAGTGAATCCTGCTGCATCGTTGATAGCAAGGTCAGCCAAGATTTTACGATCTACTTGGATGCCAGCTTTAATCAAGCCACCGATCAAACGAGAGTATGTAGTCCCGTTCAAACGAGCTGCTGCATTGATACGTTGATTCCACAATGTGCGGAAGTTACGTTTTTTAGCTTTACGGTCGCGGTAAGCGAAGGCCATACCACGGTCGTTTTTCTCTACCGCGTGGATGTACGCGCGAGAACCAGCTGAATAGTAACCTTTTGCTCTTTTAAGAACCTTTTTGTGACGAGCACGATTTGTTTTACCACTTTTTACACGAGCCATTTTCTACCTCAAATTTACTGTACATCTTCGAACACCGTCGAAGTTACGTACGGAAAAGACATTTAAAATTTTTAGATTAATTCCTAGAACACCAAGCAACGACGAACTTGTAGCATGTTCGCGTCTTCTACGTATGATGTCTTACCTAGTTGTCTTTTCGTTTTTGAGCTCATGTGCGAGTTCAAGTGACGCATGCGAGTGCTTTTTTTCTTAACTTTACCGCTTGAAAGAACTTTCAAACGTTTCTTAGCGCCTGAGTGAGTGCGCATTTTCATAATGTTTACCTTCCACCGATAAGGCGTCTTTCCCGTTGGGGCCAGCTCTTAACCATTGCCTTAGACAGTCATAATTATGGACTCATCGTTTTAGGTCGGATGCGGGGTAAAAGCAAGCTTTTTTAAGGGGTTAGACAGAATTTCGAGCCCTAGACACGGATCGAAGACATCTCTTGTTTCATCTATGATTTCAATAATTTAAGACAAAATAGAGAGTTTTTTAAAGAATTTCATAAAAGGCTTTGATACAAGGCACCTGCTTAGAAAAAAGGCTCGCAACTTCAACTCTTTAAGGAATTCCCCATGATTAAGATGATTAAAATGATCCTCCCCCTTCTTGTCCTTTCTTTAACCGCTCAGGCTATTGAACCCAAAAAGATATCCAAAACTGGCGCCAATAGTGCTCTGGTTCGCATTGAAACTGAAGAAAAGGACGGAACTCAGGCCGCTGCCTATATTGACGCCGCCGAGATGCCCGACTTCATCCAGATGATGTTGTCAGACTCCACCTCCGAGTTTGCAAAAATCAAACATGAACTGGAAATGGAAAACTGTCAGGAAACCAGCACCACACCCGACGGACACATTCCCGATTGTGGCGCCGTGGAGTGGACAAACCTGGTGCAAACATCTTTTGGCCGTGGCGGCTGGATGTCTGCCGGCGCCGCCTATACGCTGTTCATTGGCTTTCGCTTTGATGGCACGGGACATTTTTTTGAAGCCAGTCACATGGTGGTTTTAAGCGAATCCGCAGAGGCCCTGGTCGACGGGAATATGAATTATACAGGCTTTATCAACAAAGAGCTGCGCTTGGAAAAGGCGGAACGACTGCCCCTGATCCCAACACGATAAGCGTTGCGTGCGGATTCGTAAGGTGACAGACTTTTTGTCATGATCACCTCGGAATTATTAAAAAACTATCGCGCCTACGAAGTTCGGCACTTTCAAATTGAAACTTTGCAAATCGAAAGTGCCGCGCTGAAAAACAATCCTCTCAACGACCCGTCGACTCGTTTCAATCCACTTCTACTTCCGCGCAACGAAGGCCCCTGGCCGGTGGTGATGGTCTTGGGAGGTTTCACCGGCAACTCGCCTTTTTATTTTAATCCCAAATTCAACGAACCAAACGCGGTGCAAGTGATCGATCAAGCCTTCGCGCGCGGCGAAGCGCCCGAGGCCTTGTATATTTTTATTGATGCGTTGACCGCGTGGGGTGGTTCGCAGTTTCTGAATTCCTCGGCGACCGGACTCTATGAAGACTACATCATCAAAGAAATTTTGCCGGCGCTCAAAGACCATTTTCCTGTTTCGCAACAACCCCAGGACTGGTGCGTGATGGGCGGCTCCAGTGGAGGATACGGAGCTTTACATCTCGCCTCTAAATATCCCGAAATTTTCGGCTACACCGCGGCCATCGCTCCGGATTGTTTTTTCGAGGCAAGTCTTTTACCGGAACTGTACCAAGCCCATCCGTTCTGGGAAAAATATAAAGAGTCTGCCACACGTATTCTGGAAGACTTGCGGAATAAAAAATTAATGAAGGCACGCAACTGGCACTCTGTGGTGAATGCCTTTGGCATGGCCGCCTGTTACTCTCCTCAAGGCGGCGCTGGGGACTTCAACTGGCCTTTGGATCTTCACACGGCGGAAAAGATTCCGGCGCTATGGGAAAAGTGGCTTGAAAAAGATCCTTTGCATTTCTTACCGACTCGTCTTGCGAATTTAAAAAAGCTTTCGGGCCTGTATTTAGATGTCGGTAACAAAGACAGCTTTCATCTGCAATACGGAAGCCGACAGATTTCAAGATTTTTAAAAACCAACGGCATCGCCCATGACTATGTGGAGTTCGATGGAAATCATTTCGATATTGGTGAACGCAGAGTGGAAGTGTGGAAATGGCTTTCCTCTTTGTGGAGAACTTAATGAAATGGTTCCTGACCCTGGCAGTTCTTCTTGGCATTCCCTGCGCGCTGGCGCAAACCACCGTGGATGAGACGAACCGATTTGAAGACTGGAGCTGGACCCCACAATCCCCCGACACGCTGAAGGTCAAACTGGGTATCGCGGTTCCTCGCTATAACTTCACAGTTCTTTCACCGTCAGGTCTTGCCGATGCCAAGTTTTTACCGAACTCCCCATCGAAAACCAGCCTAGGATTTTCTTATCGCAATCTGGGTTTCACAGTCTCCGTGCAAAATCCTGTTTCGGAAGATGATAAGGAACAATTTGGCTCGTCTGCTGCCGTGGATTTTCAACTGCGCTTTTTCGGCCAGCGCAGTTATGAATTCTTTCTGCAGTCCTACGACGGCTACTATCTTGATAATTCCGCAGATCTGGATCCTGCCTATGTGAACTCGGCGAAGAAGATTTTTCGCGAGGACATCAAAACACGCAACTTCGGATTTAATTTCTATTGGAATTTCGATGAAGACACGTTCTCGCAAGCCATGGCGTTTGATCAAGCGGGATTCCAAAAGAAAAGTGATTGGGGCCTTTCCGGTTACTTTCACGCCAGTCGCAATTCCATCGCGGCAAAAGACGCGTTTATTCCAGCGGCCTCGGCAACACAGTTCGGAACTTTAAGTGACGTCGATGGCATGCAACGAGACACGGCAGGGCCGGGAGTCGCCATTGGAGGCATTGCCGTTTATCAAAACTTCTACGTCACTGGCTTCATCGGCCTGGGCGTGGGTTATCAACGAGTGAACCTGGAATATGTTGTGAAGGACGATGAAGTCAGCGAGTCGGTCGGGACATTCAGTACGGGACGTTTAGGCATTGGCTACAATGGCCAACGACATGCTCTGGGTTTGCAGGTTTTGTCGGACTCGGTTTCCACAACCATCGAAGATGGCAATATCGATGGCAGCAACAGCGAGCTCTTGGTATTCTACTCGTATCGATTTGAAAATGTGAATATTCCGCCGGCGAACACCCTCTCCAGTTGGTTCGATTAAAGGCCCCGTGTAAGGCAACATAGAGCTGCAGTCTGCGGATCACTTTGACCCGGGTCTCCGAATTCACTACAGTGACTTCATGACAGACCTGATGGCTGCCCGCTCAACGATGGCTTTTTCTTTAGGGTTTCACATAATCTTCGCTGCTATCGGCATGACCATGCCTTTTTTTATGTCGACGGCTCACTATCTTTTTTTAAAAAAGAAAAATCCTGAATATCTTGAGCTGACCAAGATGTGGATGAAAGGAGTCGCCATCTTGTTTGCCGTAGGCGCGGTTTCCGGTACGGTTCTGTCCTTTGAGTTGGGTCTTCTTTGGCCGGGATTTATGAAGTACGCTGGCCCCATTATCGGCATGCCTTTTTCCTGGGAAGGAACGGCCTTTTTTCTTGAGGCCGTCGCCATCGGACTTTTTCTTTATGGCTGGAAGAAAATGCGCC